>JASHSZ010000263.1 GCA_030040815.1 Streptosporangiaceae bacterium | reverse complement strand
TTGTCGCGGCAGCGCCGAGGGCTGTCGCGAGTCAGCTCCCGGGCCCTCTGGCGCGCGCCTGGCTCCCGGTGCCGGGCCGGACGTCGCGGCCGTCGCCCGCGGCTTGTCTGCCGCAAGCTCGGCCCAGTAGTCGACATCCGAGAGCGACTCCCAGCTGTTCGCGGAGTCTGGATCGTCAGCCCGAGCAGCCCTGGCCGACTGAGGGGCGGACGCTGGGCGCCGCTGGCCGCCGACTGGGCTGCCCGCGCGCTCCGGCACGACGGGCCGTGCACCGGTGTCGCGATCGCGGTAGCCGGGCTGCTGCCCGCGGGCGTCGGCCGGCCGGACTGGCCGACCCGACGCCCGCGCTTCGGCCACTGCCTCACGTTGCCGCGGCCGACCCTGAGGCCGGACGGGCTGCTGATCGCGGTCCCTATCGGGTGTTCGGCGCGGGCGGGGCTCATCGGGAATGTCGTCGAATGTGTCTGAGTCGTCGGCCCGCAGGTACCGCAGAGCGAGAACGGCGATAATCACGATCAGAACGACCACAGCCACGAGGACAATCAAGATCGTAGTGATCATCTCACCATCCCACTGACGCCTCCTGGCTCGGCGCTCGCGACGACCGCTCGGCCGTCGACACGAGCCTCCCGGCCGGTCAATTACCTCGGCTTGTTATGAAGGCGGACTGATGTGCCTGGACAGCGATTGTGTCCGACGCTATACGCCTTGTCACGCAATTCGGTAACTTTACTCGCGCGTCTCGACCTTCGGCAGTCGCACTCCCACTCACAGTATCGAAGCGGGGCGCCTACCCGCGGATTTCCGCGCGATTACGTCTGGTAACGCGCGGCCGACAGCGAGCGACCGGCTGAGGCCGTGCCGCCGATCACGATCCGCGCCGGGCTTTACCCGGTACCGCCGTGTACGTCACCGTGCCGCGACCCAGGACGTGCGCGGCGATCGTCGTCCACGCCTGCAGGAGGCGGGCGTGGTTCGGTAGCGATGACCCGAAATAGGTGTTGAGCGCGTACACGGTGAACCGGTACTTGTGCGGCGCGCCCACCGGGCACGGTGGCGTGTACCCGGCGATTCCGGCCGTGTTCATCGCGACCCGGGCGCCTGGCGGCAAGGTCGACGCCGCATTCTTCAGGCCGCTGACCCCTTTCGTGGCCGGCCCGGTCTGCAGGTCGGTTGTGTCGGCGCCGATGTCGAAGACAATCCAATACACCCGCGGCGAGATTGGCGCGAGGGAGTCATCGACAATGAGGGCCAGGGACTTGGTGCCTGGCGGTGCCCCGGACCAGAAGACCGGCGGGCTCTCGCCCGAGCCGTAGCAGGTGAACTGGGCCGGGATGACTCCATTGGTGGCCACCGGGCTGGTTATCGACATGTCAAGCGGAGCATCCGCGCTGAGCGGCGCTGGCTTCCCGAGCAGTCCGCACCCGGCGGCCAGCAGGCTGCAGACCGTGAGCGCGGCCAGGGCCGCCGCCTGCGAGCGTCGTAGGCCAGGCCCGGCCGTGGCCGGAACCGACGGGTTCCGGACTCGCCCCGTGGGCTCTGGTGCGCTCCGCGCTCGCAGGCTACGGCCGTCCGCACTTCCCCGGCGCACGCTGCCTCACCCTGTCCTGTTCCGTCGGCGAGCTGGTCCCGTCAACTGGCCGCCCGAGCGGGCGGCGCACCCCGAGGCTAGTCGGGCTGGCGCGAGTTGCCGAACATGATCTCGTCCCAGGACGGCACCGACGAGCGCCGGGCACGGCCGGTCTTCTTCGGCGGGGTGACCGGCGCCTGCGCCGCGACCGCCGGGGCCGTCCCTGCCGCGGCGCTTGCCGCTGGCGCAGCAGGCTCGGCGACTGGGCCCGCTGGATCAGTTATGGCGCCCGCGCCCGCGTGTGTCGTGGCCGCAACGCTCGCGTCGCGGCCACGCCCGGCAGCTGAGCTCCCGCGGCGATCGAAGTCCCGGCCGTGATCGGAGTAGCTCGAGTGCTGGCGTGACCCGATGGGGGTTACGGTCGCGGAAGCCCGGTTGCGCTCGGCGAAGGCGGTCGCGGCCCACTCGTCAGCCGACAGGCAGAGCCGGATGGCCTGCTCGTCGTCGGGGATGACGTGCCGCCGCCGCGGATCATAGATCCACTCGGCGGCACCAGCCCGGCCTCCGACAGTGAACTGGAGCCGGACCTGCCAGTTGCCGTCCGGCCGCTTACGCGAGTCCCACTCCGCGCTGTCAGCGTGCGCGCCGACGCCGTTGAGCCGCTCCGCCACGATGTCGCCGAGCCGCGGTCCGGGCCCGGACTCGCCGTGCCCGCGAATCGTCGCCCGCTGCGCCTGCTCAGCCTGATACTGGCGCTCGGCCAGGATCGGTCCCTCGAAGCGGCGAATCCTGTCCGGCGGGATGCCCGCCGCGTCAGCGATCTCCTCAGCCGTCTCGCCAGCGCGGATGCGGTCCTGGATCTCCTTGGGTCGCAACGGATTCTCCACTTCGATCTCGTACTGCGCGAGCCGGGAGAACTGACCCTTGGCCACCGTCCTCAGCCGGTCATCTATGGGCAGCAGGAACCTGCCGCTTCGCCCCGGCACTGCGAGGATGGCGTAGCTGCCGTCCTCGCTGACTGCCACGAGGCGCAGTTCCTGCATGAGCGTCCCTCCTGCGGCAGGCCGACCGCGCTAGGCGGGTACGGACCTGCCGTGACCGAGTCTGCCGGCATTACCGCTGCCAGGCCAGTACCCCGCCCGGCATGTCCGGAGACTGGTCGGCTAGACCCCATTGCCAGGGCATGTCCGCAGGGATGACCGGCGCTGACGGCGACGTAGCCACGATAAGGCCGGCTAGGTGCGCGGCCGCAGGTAATCGTGCAGGTTGCCCGGCTGTGCGGTAGGGGGCACGGGGCATGGATCCTGCACCACGACAGCGCTACAGTTGTTAAAGAATGTTCGGTTACAGAACTTTTTTGACGGAGCCGCCGCGTCCCGCAGTCATCCGTGAGCACCCGTGGGCGCCGTGGCTCGCGGTTGCCGTCGTGTGCTTCGGCGCGTTCATGGGCCAGCTCGATGCGAGCATCGTCACCCTGACGTTCCGGTCGATGCAGCACGACTTCGCGGCGCCGCTGGCGGCCGTCCAGTGGGTGTCACTCAGCTACCTCCTCGTGCTCGTTGCGTTGCTCGCGCCCGCTGGCCGGATAGGCGATGCCGTCGGACGCAAGCTCATCTACGGCTACGGCTTCATTGTCTTCACGATCGGGTCGGCAGCCTGCGGGCTCGCGCCGTCGCTCGGCATCCTGATCGGCTCCCGGCTGTTCCAGGCGGCAGGCGCCGCGATGCTGCAATCCAACAGCGTCGCGCTGGTCACCACCAGCGTGCCGCGGGAGCGGATGCGGCTCGCACTCAGCGTCCAGGCGGCAGCCCAGTCCAT
>JASHSZ010000262.1 GCA_030040815.1 Streptosporangiaceae bacterium | reverse complement strand
CCACCCGCCGGCAACGGCCGCGCACCCGGCCACCCCGACCTCACCCCCCAGCCCGCCCCCACCCCCGCCCACCCCCGCACCACCACCAACAACAACAACGCCTCGGCGACCGCGGCAGCGGGCGACTCGCTCACAGTGGCCGCCTGGACCATCCTGAGCCGGGTCACCGGCCTGATCAGGTTCGCCTGCATTGGGGCGGTCCTGGGCCCCACGTTCTTCGGCAACACCTACCAGCTCACCAACTCCCTGCCGAACCTGATCTACTACGGGTTCCTGGCCGGCTCGCTGTTCTCCTCACTGCTGGTGCCGGCTCTCGTGCGCCATATCGACGCCGGGAACCGCCGCGCCTCGGAACGCGTGGCCGGCGGCTTCCTCGGCATGACCATGGTCGCGCTGCTGGTGGCGGCGCCGGTAGCGCTGGTCCTCGGCCCCCTGGTACTAGGGTTCGCGGCCGTGGGCGGCGGGGCTCACCTGGCGGGCGCGGAAGAGGTTCGCATCGGCAGGCTACTGATCCTCATGTTCATCCCGCAGATCTTCTGCTACGGCGTGGTCGGGACCGCCACCGCGGTGATGAACTCCCGCCAGCGCTTCGCCCTAGCCGCCGGTGCTCCGTCCATCGAGAACCTCGGCACGATCGCAGTCCTGCTCGCCACCGGCGTGCTCTACGGGACGAACACGAACCTGAATCAGGTGCCGACCGGCGAGATGCTGCTGCTCGGGCTCGGCTCCACTGGCGCGGTCGTGCTGCACGCCGCCACTCAGTGGTACGGGGCCAAGCGAGCTGGTTCGGTCCTCATCCCGCGTCCGGGCTGGCGGGACCCCGAGGTCCGGGTGGTCGTCCGGCGGGCGGTGCCCTCGCTGGCACAGGCCGGGCTGCTCGCCCTGCAGGTGCTCACCTTGCTGACGGTGGCCAACCGACTGCCGGGCGGTGTGGTCGCCTTCCAGATCGCGCTGAACTTCTACTACCTCGCGATCGCGGTGGGCGCCACCCCGGTCGCCCTGTCGCTGCTGCCCCGGCTGGCCAGGATGTATCTGGACGGGGACACGACCCAATTCCGTGACACCCTCGTCAACGGTTTCGCCCTCGGGCTGTTCGTGGCCATCCCGGCGGCCGTCGCATACCTGGTCCTGGCGCATCCGCTTGCCCAGGCCATCTCCTTCGGGCGGATGAACACCGCGTCGGGCGTCACCATGGTCGCGCTCTCGCTCGCTGCGCTGTCGCTGGCCGTGATCAGCCAGACCGCCTTCATGATTGCCACCTACGCGTTCTATGCGCGGAAGAACACGCGCTCGCCGCTGGTGTCCATGCTGGTCCAGGCCGTCATCTGCCTGGGGCTGGCCAGCGCCGCGCTGCTAGTCCACGGCTCCAGCGTCATCCTCGCGCTGGGGCTGGCCTTCTCGGTGGCGGTGACCGTGGCGGCCTGCCACCTGACCATTCGGCTGTGGCGACAGGTCAGCCACACCGGCAGCCAGCGCCTGGCGCCGTCGGTGGGCAGGTTCCTGGTCGGCGCCGCGGTCATGGCCGGTCCGTCCTGGCTCGCCGCCACGGCCGTCCAGCACTGGCTGGTCCGTCCCATCGAGGCCCGTCTGGGCATCGTCGCGGTCGCTTTGGTCGGCTGCGCCATCTATGTCGCGGTCCAGGCCGTCTGGCGGACGCCGGAACTAGCCTGGCTCGCCGGGGGCCTCGGTTACGTGCGCAGCAAGACCCGGCGCCCGGTCGCCGAGCTGGATCAACGGCTAGCGCCGTACGCCGCCAATACCCGGCAGCGGGTGCGCACCCAATCTGACGTAGATCCGGCCGCTCATGCGGGGGTGCCGCGGGCCGCTTCTCATGAGCCAAGCTCTGGATCGTAGCTGCCGTCAGCGTTTCTTGCCGTGAAAGGTGCGTAGCCCGTGCTGCCCATGCCAATGCGCTTGCCCGGGCTTCAGGGACAAATATCCGTGGCCAGTGCTGCGAGTCGTCACTGAGAACGTGACGATCGAGCCCGGCCGGCATCTGCCGCTCCACCGGATGCCATAGGGCTACGCAGCAGGGATTCGATCAAGGGGGGTCATTGTGCGGGAGCAAGCAGAAGGAATTCGAGTAGGCGTCGTCGGCGTCGGCTACTGGGGGTCACGGCATGTGCGCGTGCTGCGGTCCACGACCGGCGTGGCATCGGTTGTCGGCGTAGATCCCCAGTTCGTCAGCCTTAATGGCGGCGGTCCGCCGGTCAATCACGGCATCGCGGCGTACGCCGACCTCGAGGAGGCGCTGCCACACGTTGACGCGGTCGTCATCGCCACGCCGCCGGCGAGCCACGCGCCGCTGGGCCTGAAAGCCATCGCGGCCGGCAAGCACGTGCTGATAGAAAAGCCGCTGGCAACGACGACCCGGGCCGCACGGTCCCTGGTCGAGGCGGCCGAGGACGCAGGCGTCGTGCTCATGCCCGGCCACACCTTTGAGCACAATGCGGCGGTGCACAAGCTGCGCGACCTCGTGCGTAGCGGACAGCTGGGGCGGCTGTTCTACCTCGATTGCGCTCGGCTGAACCTGGGCCTTTACCAGACGGACGCGAACGTCATTCTCGACCTGGCGCCACACGACATATCGATTTCGAACTTCGTGCTCGGCTCACGGCCGACCACTGTCGCGGCATGGGCCTCGCGTCACGTCGACCCGGAGCACGAAGACGTCGCCTATCTGCGGCTCGACTACGCCGATGTCGGGGTTCGGGCAAATATCCAGGTCAGCTGGCTCAGCCCGCAGAAGGTCCGGCGGATCACAGCGGTCGGCTCGAAAAAGATGGTGGTCTTCGACGACCTGGTCGACGGGGACCGGATCCGCGTTTACGACAAGTCCGCCGTCCCCCCTGAAGCCGGCGACGGCCCGGTCTCCCAAATCGCCTACCACCTGGGCGACACGATCTCACCCTTCGTCGCGTTCGCCGAGCCGCTCGCGGTTCAGGACCAGCACTTCATCGACTGCATCGCGACCGGCTCGCATCCGTGCGTGGACGGCAGAAGCGGCCTGGCTGTGGTCCAGGTCCTGGAGTGCGCTCAGATCTCGTTGCAGGAACAGCGCCCGGTCGCCCTGGCCGAGGTCACGCGGCTCGACGTGGCGTCAGCGGGGACCTCCGTTGGCTGAGATCGTCATCGGGACGCAGAGCACACCGCAGCGGCCAGCCCGGGTTCGCGGGACGACCCGCGTCCCGTTCACCGACCTCGCCTCGATGGCGAGCGAGGTATGGGCATCTTTCGAGCAGGAATACCTGGCCAGCATGCTCGGCGGCCACTACATCGGCGGAGCGCCGGTCGCAGCCTTCGAGCGGGAGTGGGCCGCATACTGCGGCACGGACTGCGCCGTCGGGGTCGCGAATGGAACTGACGCGCTGGAGCTCACGCTCATGGCACTGGGGATAGGCCACGGCGACGAGGTTATAGTGCCGGCCAACACGTTCATCGCCACGGCGGCCGCAGTGGTGCGCGCGGGCGCGATCCCGCGCTTCGCCGACGTCAGCGAGGACACGCTGCTGATGACGCCGCGGACTTTGGGCGACGCCATCACCCCGCGTACCCGGGCCGTGATCGTCGTGCACCTGTTCGGTCAGGTGCCAGACATGACGGCGCTGCAGGCCGTGGCCGCCGAGGCGGGAATCCTGCTGATCGAGGACGCGGCTCAGGCGCACGGCGCGGAATGGGACGGCCGGCGGGCCGGATCGTTCGGCGTGGCCGCGGCCTTTAGCTTCTATCCGGGAAAGAACCTCGGCGCTTTCGGCGACGCGGGCGCCGTCGTCACCTCGCGACTCGAGCTCGCAGATCGCGTCCGATCGCTGGCCAACCACGGGCGGTCCCTGGGCTCTGCGCATTACGAACACGACTACATCGGCGCGAACAGCCGCCTGGACGCGCTCCAGGCAATCGCGCTCTCCAGCAAGCTGGTCCGCCTCGACGCGTGGACGCAGCGGCGGGTCGCGGTGGCCGACCGGTACCGTGACCAGCTCGGCGGCACAGGCGTAAAGCTCACCGGCGTCGCGCCGTCCGCGCACCACGTGTACCACTTGTTCGTCGTCCGCGTGGCCGACCGCGCCGTCGTCCGGGAGAAGCTGTCCCGGCGCGGCATCGAGACGGGCGTGCACTATCCGGTGCCCTGTCACCTGCAGCCGCCCCTGCGCCGGTTCGCGGACCGGCCGCTGCCGATAGCCGAGCGAGCCGCCGAGCAGCTTCTGTCGCTGCCCATATTCCCCCATCAGACCGATGACCAGGTCGACCTCGTGTGCGAGGCGCTAGTCGACGCGCTGCCGGGCGAGACGGAGTCGCGGCCTTGACCGAAGTCGCGGAGAGCAAGCGTGGCACAGCCCGGGGGCCGGGGCTGGACACGGCAAAGAGGACGGCCGACCTCGTGCTCTCGCTGACCGCGATCACCATCTTGACCCCGGCGCTGCTGGTCTTGTGGCTGCTGGTGCGATCGACGTCCCGCGGTCCGGCGTTGTTTCGCCAGGAGCGGCTAGGCCGCGACAAACGCCCGTTCACGGTGCTGAAGCTGCGGACTATGTATGTCGACAACGACGACCGGATACACCGCGACTACGTGGCGGGCCTGCTCTCCGCGGATGGCGCGGTCACGGCCGGGGCTAGCGGGTTGTTCAAGCTGGAGGCCGATCCGCGCGTGACTCGGCTCGGCGTGTGGCTGCGCCGCAGCAGCCTGGACGAGCTTCCGCAGCTCATCAACGTGCTCCGGGGCGAGATGTCCCTGGTCGGGCCCCGCCCCGTGTTGTCCTGGGAGGCCGAGATGTTCGGCCCGCACTACCAGCGGCGCTTTGATGTCAAGCCCGGGATGACCGGCCTGTGGCAGGTGAGCGGGCGGAGCCGGCTGTCCATGCTGGACGCGCTGGAACTCGACGTCGAGTACGTAGCCCGCCGTAGCTTCTTGTTCGACGTCGTCATCCTGCTCCGCACTCTGCCGGCCTTTTTCGCAGGCGGTGCGCGATGACGGCCAGCGGCGCGACGCGCCTCGCCCCCCAACCGTTCGGCGCCCGGCTTGCTGCACGCAGGCTAGCCTGGGCCGACGCTGTCGAGGCCATCAGGCCGGTCGTCTGGCGGCGATTCCTGGACGGCGCGCTGCTGCTCGCCCCGATCGGGATCGGGGTACTGCTGAATGTCAAAGTCAAGTACGCGCTGCTCGCCTTCGCCGGCCTGGCAATCATCGGGCTGGTCATCGCCAGACCGGTCATCGCGGCCTACGCGCTGATTCTGCTCACGCCGCTCATCGTCGGGGTCAACGCTGGCGCGGTGATTCCGGTGCTGCGGCCGAACGAGGCCCTCATGGTCTTGTTCGGGATCGCCATTAGCCTGCGCTGGTTTGTGGGATTGCGCTCCGGCGGCCTCCGGTGGCCGGCCATCGACCGCGTCGATGCCACCATCATCGCGCTCGGAGTCACGAGTTCGGCGCTGCCTCTGGCCATGATGGTCGTGCGGCAGCGGGCGATCACCGAGGACGATCTGCTGTACTGCATCGTCATCTGGAAGCTGCTGGCCGAGTACGTAATTGTGCGCTCGGTGGTGAAGACGCGCGAGCAGGCACTGCGCTGCCTGGTGCTGTCTATGGCGGCGGCGGCCGTGGTCTGCGCGGTCGGCATGCTGCAGGCGCTGCACCTGTTCCACGTGCCCGCACTGCTGGCGAAGTACTACGCGCCGAACGATGTCACCGCGCCGCTGTCGGACGGCCGCGGCAGTTCCCTGCTCGGCCTGCCGGCGGCCGTCGCGGACCTGGCCATCCTCAACCTTGGCATCGCCATCGCGATGCTCGTGCGCGGTTACCCCCGGCGCCTATGGCTCGGCGGCCTGGCGGCCCTGTTCGCGCTGGGAGTCATCGCCGCGGCGGAGTTCTCCACGTTGATCGGCCTGATCGTGGCGCTCGCGGCGCTCATGGTGATCACGAAAGCGGCGCGGATCGCCGCCTACTCGGTCCCGGTTGCCATCGTCGGCGGCGTGCTTCTGTGGCCGGTCATTCAGACCCGGCTGGGCGGCTTCAACTCCGCAACAGGTCTTCCCGTCAGCTGGCTGGACCGGCTCTACAACCTCCGGACCTATTTCTGGCCGGTCCTGTTCTCTGACAACAACTGGATCCTTGGCGTGCGGCCCTCGGCCCGGATAGCCACCGATAGCCGGCAGTACGGCTACGTCTGGATCGAGAGCGGGTATACCTGGCTGCTCTGGGGCGGCGGGATTCCACTGCTCGCCAGCTACCTGGCCTTCGTGGCCGCGGTAGTGAAGAAGTGCTGGCGGCACGCGCAGCGTGCCGATCAGGCCGGGGTCGTCGCCACCGCGCTGGCCGCCAGCACGTGCTCGCAGGCGGTCCTGATGATATTCGACCCGCACCTGACCTATCGCGGTTCGGGTGACATCTTCTTCCTGCTCCTTGCGCTGGTCCGGGTTCTGCCCCGGAAGGGCGAGCCGGCGGAAGCCGGAGGCCAGCCCGCGGCGGCAGCGGCCGTCACGCGGCAACCGCGGGCGGTGTCTGCGCCTGCATGAGCTGGGCGGGGTCTGGGGCGGGGTGTCGTGGCGTAGCGGGGTGTCGAGGGGATGGATGGGCGGGTCGGCAGGGATGACAGTGTTGCGCAAGCATGGCCTGTGGGTGGTTGCCGCCACGCTGGCGGGGGTGGTGGCGGCCTGGCTGTACGCCCAGAGCGTGGCGGTCCATTACTCCTCGACCGCCCAGGTGGATGTCGAGT
>JASHSZ010000261.1 GCA_030040815.1 Streptosporangiaceae bacterium | reverse complement strand
ACAGCCGCCGGATGACCGCGTTCCTGATGCCCATGGCGAAGGCCAGCAGCGCGATCGTGGTGTACCGGCCCCATCCGGTCGCCACCGTGGCGGCCGCGAACGCAACCCCGGCCGCCGCCGCTACGAAGCCGGCCTCCAGCGCGACCGCGAGCGCGAGGCCTCGGCTACGGCTCCGGATGTGAGTGGTGACCCGGCCGCCCGCAACGGCGCCGACCAGGAACACCCCGAGCGAGGTCAGGGTGGCGGTGACCGAGAAGCCCGGCGCACCGGCCGCGGCGAAGCCAAGCACGACGATGTTGCCCGTCATGTTGGCGGTGAACACCCGGCCGAGGCCCAGGTAGCAGACCGCGTCCACCAGCCCGCTGAGCAGTGTCAGCACGATGAGGACACCAAGGAGGGAACGCTCTGCGTTGGCGCTGGTCTCCTGGGCAGCGGCGCCGTCGGACGGGGCCGGCCGGGAAGAGTGCTGCACGCCGGCCGCGTCGCGCTCCGGGTTGGCGGCCACTGGCAGAGTCTTTCACGTTGTCCCGGCCCCTACTCCTGCGGCGCAGGCGGACGTGTGCCGCAGTCAGTCGCGCTAGTGTCGGCTCAGCAAGGCCTCCGCTCCGACCGGCCGGAACCCGGCCCGGAGGAACGCGCGCACGCTTGCCGCGTTCGCCGGCGCTATCTGGGCCCACAGCGGTGCGCCAGCAGGAACGAGGTGCCTGGCCGCTGCGGCCAGCCGGGTGCCCAGGCCGCGGCCGCGGTGCTCGGGGTCCACCTCCACCGCGACCTCCCAGCGACCCGCCAGCCCGCGCCCGAGCAGCACGACGCCGCCGACCGTCTCCCACGCCGTGACGTCATCGCGGTAGCGCAGCGCACGAGCGACGCGCGGATGCGCCGGGTGCGTCCGTTCCGCGAGCGGCAAGTCGGGCGGCGGCGGGCCGGGCAGCGCAGCAGCGCAGGTGACCATGTCGACGCTGTGCGAACCGCGGCCGAGGCGCTCGGCGAGCGCGGCGAGGAACGGCGCCGACAGCGGGGCGGAGAGGTCGCCCGGCGGCAGTTGGGCGATGACCCAGTCCGGGTCGGTGTCGGCGAACACGACGGCGCGGCCGGTCATCGAAAAGACGCCGGCGTCCCGGTCGGACGGCTGGGCCAGGATCGTCACGGTGCCGTCGGGTGGCGGGTACCGGCCGACGGCGACGGTGTCCAGAATCGCGGCGAGGTCGGCCTCGGCATGGCCGAGATGCCCGGGTGGGAGTGAGCTCACTATTGCTCCAGGCATGGCGGAGTCACTCCCGTGACTGCTCTGTCTCGCCCGCACGCGACTGGGCATCACGCTCACCGGTAGGCGGAGATGCCGGTAATAGCCTGGCCGAGGGCGAGGGTGTGGATCTCCTCGGTGCCCTCGTAGGTCAGCACGGACTCGAGGTTGTTCGCGTGCCGGATGACCGGGTACTCCAGCGTGACGCCGTTTGCGCCCAGGATCGTCCTGGCCTCGCGGGCGATCTCGATGGCGGCCCGGACGTTGCTCATCTTGCCGAGGCTGATCTGCTCCGGCGTGATCGTCCCGGCTTCCTTGAGCCTGCCCAGGTGCAGCGCCAGCAGCTGGGACCGCTGCAGATCGGCCAGCATCCAGGCGAGCTTGCGCTGAGTGAGCTGGAACGAGCCGATCTTCCGACCGAACTGCTCGCGGGTCCGCGCGTAGTCGGCGGCGGTCTCGAAACACGTCCGGGCCGCTCCGGTGACGCCCCACAGGATGCCGAACCGGGCCTCCGATAGGCAGGACAGCGGTCCGCGCAGGCCGCGCACGCCGGGCAGGACAGCGCTTCCGGGCAGCCTGACGTCGTCGAAGTACAGTTCCGAGGTAACCGAGGCTCGCAGCGACAGCTTCTTGTGGATGTTTCGGGTGGTGAAGCCGCGGGCGCCGCGTGGCACCAGGAAGCCGCGGATGCCGTCCTCGGTGCCTGCCCAGACGACGGCGATGTCGGCGATCCCGCCGTTGGTGATCCACATCTTGGCGCCGCTGAGAACCCAGTCGGGCCCGTTCCGCCGTGCCCTCGTTGCCATGCTGGACGGGTCGGAACCGTGGTCGGGCTCGGTCAGCCCGAAGCAGCCCGCAGCCTCGCCTGCCGCCATCCGCGGTAGCCACTCATCCTTCTGCTCATCGGAGCCGTATTTCCAGATCGGGAACATCGCCAGCGAGCCTTGCACCGAGACGAGGCTGCGCAGCCCGGTGTCGGCGGCCTCCAGCTCCCGGCAGGTGACGCCGTAGGCGATCGCTCCCATGCCCGCGCAGCCGTAACCCTTGAGGTGCATGCCGAGCAGGCCGAGCCTGCCGATCTCCGGCAGCAGCTCCTTAGGCAGCGTTCCAGCCTCGAACCAGTCCGCGACGTTCGGCAGGATCTGGTCCGCGGCAAACTGCCTGACGGTGTCGCGGACCAGTCTCTCCTCGTCGCCGAGTTCATCGTCGATGCGAAGCAGGTCTGTCGGCGCTGGCTCCGGGGAGCGCGGCATGGCTCGTTCCTTTCTGCGACGCGTCGCGGTGGCCGCCGGAGCCACGGGGACGGGGGTCCGGCGCGGCGCCTTCCGCGCACGGCCGGCCGGGGCGCGGCCCTGGCCTGGCGATCAGCGTATTCGGATGACTCCCGGCCGTCTTCGTGGGATGGCGAGGAGATGGGGCATCATGGCGAGTATGAGCGACGTCAATGGCAAATCGCGCGCGACTGACTCGGTGACGGCCGACCAGGACTCGCCTGCGTCGGCTGGCTGGAGTGGCGGCACGACGCCCAAGGGCAAGCGGCTGGAGCGCAAGCTGGCCAACAGGTGGGTGGCCGGGGTGTGCGCAGGGCTGGCCGATTACACCGGGGTTGATGCCACCCTGATCAGGGTCGTCTTCGCCGTCCTGACCTTCTTCGGAGGGACCGGGCTGATCGCCTACGTGCTCGGCTGGGCGCTCATCCCGGAGGAGGGCGAACCGGTCTCGATCGCCGAGCGGTTCATCAACAAGCCACGGGCCTGAGGGGGCACGCGGAGCCTGCTGACCTGGCTGGGTGCAGCCTGCTGAGCTGGGGCGACACAGCATGCTCAGCTGGGCGGGCGGTGTGAGCTCTGCCTCGGCAGCTCGGTTCGGTGCGCCCGGTCGGCCCGGGCAGCAGGCCGGGCGTCCGGGTGAGGCTGCCCGCTTTGCTGCCACCGCCGTTCGTCCCCTATGCTGGGGCGGTCCCCGACGGCGGGCGCCACGGGCAAGGCGGCGAGGTCCGTCGAGCCCCCATCGTCTAGCGGCCTAGGACACCGCCCTTTCAAGGCGGCGGCACGGGTTCGAATCCCGTTGGGGGCACGCTGGGTCCACCCCTGGCGCTGATACATGGTCCTGTAGAGCAGCTCGGAGTGCTCGCCACCCTGTCAAGGTGGAGGTCGCGGGTTCAAATCCCGTCAGGACCGCCCGGCTCGGCATCCGGCATCTTGACGACCTAGGTCCGGACCCAGCAGCCGCCTTGGTCAGGTAGCTCAGTTGGTATGAGCGTCCGCCTGAAAAGCGGAAGGTCGGCGGTTCGACCCCGCCCCTGACCACCACCTCTGACCAGCGCAAACGCCTCGGCCGATCTCGACGGCGGGGGCGTTTGACAGCAACGGTGACAGCAGCCGCATCAGACCAGTGCCTCTCCGAGCTTCCCCAGCGCCTTGCGCTTCTCCTCCAGCGACACGTGAGCGTAGATCGTCATCGTGACCTCGATGGCGGAGTGTCCGACGATCTCTCGGACCACGTGTGGCGGGGTGCCAAGATCGAGCAGGAGCGTGACACAAGTATGGCGAAGATCATGAAGGCGTGTCGCTCCCAGGCCGGCCTTAGTGCGGATCTCACCCCAGCTACGGCGCAGATTGTCAGGCTCCATCGGAGTACCCCGCCGGGATGGAAAGACCAGGCCGTGATCTTCCCAGTCCGGCCAGGCTTCGCCACGTTCGGCGAACTGCCGTCGCTTGTGCTCCCGCAGGGCTTCCACACACAGCGGGGGCAGCGGCACGGTCTGGGCGGAGTCCTCGGTCTTGGGCGGCACGAGACGCAGTGCACCGCCAACCCGCTGGAGAGTCTGGACGACTTCAAGCTTCGCCCCGTCCAGGTCAACGTCCTGCCAGCGCAGGCCGAGCAACTCTCCGCGGCGAAGGCCGAGAAAGAGCGCCAGGACGTAGAGCGCCTCCAGCCGGTGCCCGGCAGCAGCCCTGAGCGTCGCCCTCGCCTGCGGCGTCGTCAGGCCACGGTTGATCTTGTAGCGCGGGGCCGGTACCCGGACCAGCCGAGCCACGTTGCGCGGGAGGATCTCCTCGCGCACGGCCGATTCAAGCGCGTTCCTGAGCACAGCGTGGATCGACTGAACCATACGGGCCGACAGCCGCGAACCGCAGCACTGGCCATCCTGCCGAGCGCAGCATTCCGGCACCGAACGGCGAGCGTCCCACCCGAGCTTGCAGTACTGGCACTCCTGCCGGATGCGAGTAATAAAAGCCCGCACGTCGTGAGCCGTCAGCTTCGCGAGAAGCTTCTTCCCCAGACCCGGTACCAGGTGCAGGCGCACGACGCTCTCATAGCCCTGGTAAGTCTTGGGGCGCCGATCAGCCCGTACGACGTCGCGAAGCCAGTAGGTCAGATAGTCGGCGACTGTCCAATTGACAGAGGCGACCGGCAGGCCTTCGTCGGCCCGCCGCACCAGCTCCGTTAGCTTCCTGCGCGCGTCCTCAC
>JASHSZ010000260.1 GCA_030040815.1 Streptosporangiaceae bacterium | reverse complement strand
GCCATCGGTCCACCTCCTTCGTCGGCCAGAAGCCCCGGTCAGATCCACGCCGGGTGGCTGGCGGGAAGAACGGGCCTGGCTGCGTGATCGCTCCCGGGCCCGCGCCGGCGGCGACCGCCGCGTCCACCGTGGCTGCGGGAACGGTCACCGCCGGGTTGCCACCGACAGTCCAGCTGTCGCGCAGGGCGAGCTCCCGCACCACCGGATCGTCGGCGAGGGTCCGCAGCCCGCGGTGCAGCGCAACGCGGACCGCGCCCGGCGACTTGCCGAGTATCCTCGCGACGTCCGGCGTGTCCAGCCCGGCCAGTACGCGCAACGCCACCGCCTCGGCCTGATCGCGCGACAGCCTGCGCAGCAGCATCACCGCCCGCTCGGCCGAGATGCCGTGGAGGACCTGTTCCTCGACCACGTGCGTGTCAGCCAGGACGTCCAGTCCGGCGGTCGCGGTGCTGGCTGGCCGTCTCGATCTGGCCCTGGCGGCGTCGATGGCACGGTGCCGGCCGATCGTGAATAGCCAGCGACGAAAGTCGTCGCCGCTGCCGGAGAACATGCAAAGATCCCTGACCACCTGAAGCCACGTCTCGCTGGCCACGTCCTCAGGGTCATCGCAACCCACGACGTGCAGGAAGCGCAGCAGCCGAGGCTGCAGCGTCCGCCACAGATGCAGGAACCCAGCCTCGTCACCCGCAGCGGCCCGGGCCACGGCGTCGCCGAGGAAGTCGATCTCAGTCACCATCGCGCCCGATAGCCTCGCACGACGGCTGGGGCGCCGGGGCCCTGTTCGCGGACCCCGACGCCCGCCGCACCCACATGGCGGTCCGGGTCAGGAGATGGTCGTCGCGGCGCTGACCGTGCCCGTGAGGTGTCGCGTACCGCGGAACGCCAGCTCGAACGTCGCGGTCTTGAAAACGCGCACGCGGAATGCAACACCGCCGCGGGGACCGGTGAACTCCTGGCCCACCACGAACCAGTGCCCGTCTGCTCCTTGGCGCAGCAGGAACACGACCTTGCCGCGCACGCCCTGGTCAGCTTCCGTGGGCTCGAAGAGCCGGCCGTCGATAACGGCCTTGATCCGCTGGTTGTGCGCAACCTCTCCGGTCACTCCGATCGACAGTGCGGTCGCGATCTTGACGACGGCCGCCGAGGGCGACGCGGATGGCGAGGCCGACCCGGACGGCGAGGGATACTGGCGAGTCGGCTGCTGTTCATCGCGCTGCTTGACAGCGTTGCCGACCTTGTGCTGCGGCTGCCGCGAATGGCCGGCCGAACCGGGGACGGCCGCGCTGGCGGCCGCGGTACCGCCGACGACGGCGATCGCCGCAGCGACAGCAACGGTGCCGATCCGGACCGCTATGGGAGCGGGGAGCAGGCGCATAGCTTCTCCTTCAGACCGGGCCACCGGTCGCTAGAGGGCTCTCGACAACACTCGCTACAGCGACGCCCCCTCCGCTGGTGTTACGCGGTCCGGTGTGACCTGCGTCACACTGGTGCTCAATCGCGCCTCGCGACGGCCGCACCGGGCGCCGCCAGGATCGGAACATGGCCGACCCGGAACTGATTCAGCTTGCCCGTGATGTCGAGGCGCGCTGCCGGCTCCGCGGCGAGTTCGTGCGTCGCTCGGGTCAGATGGCGAGCGAGTACTTCGACAAGTACCTAGATCCGCTCGATGATCGTCGCGGTGGCCATCGCGCCGCCCGCGCACATCGACACGAGTGCGGTGCTGGCGTCCCGGCGCTCGAGCTCGTGCAGCGCCGTGGTGAGCAGCCGCGATCCGGTGCTGCCGACCGGGTGACCGAGCGCGATCGCGCCGCCGTTGACGTTGACCGCGTCCGGGTCCGGCTCGTGCACGCTCGCCCACGACATGACGATCGAGGCGAACGCCTCGTTGACCTCGAAGATGTCGATGTCGTCGATGGTCATGCCAGCCCGCTTGAGAACTCGCTCGGTCGCCGCGACCGGGCCGTCGAGGTGGTAGTGAGGGTCGTCGCCGATCAGGCACTGAGCCAGGATTCTCGCCCGCGGCCGCAGGCCGAGCTCGCGCGCCCGGGTTTCGTCGGCCAGCAGCACCGCCGCGGCGCCGTCGGAGATTTGTGAGGACGTGCCCGCCGTGTGCAGCCCGTCGGGTAGCACCGGCTTCAGCGCGGCCAGCGCCGCCATGCTGGTCTCGCGCAGCCCGCCGTCCCGATCGACGACATGGCTCTCCCCGGTCGGCTTGCCGTCGGCGTCGAGGATGGGCGCCGTCAGCGGCGCGACCTCACGCGCGAAGCGTCCCTCCGCCCAGGCCCGCTGCGCGTTCTGCTGGGACCGCAGCCCGAACGCGTCGACCTGCTCGCGGGTGAAGCCGCGCCGCCGCGCGATCCGCTCGGCGGCCTCATACTGGCTCGGCATGTCGATGACCCACGACTCGGGCCTGGGCGTGCCGAGACCGGTGCCGATGTTGGCACCGAGGCCGATCCGGCTCATCGACTCCACGCCGCAGCCGATCCCGGCGTCGATGGCGCCCGCGGCTATGAGCCCGGCGATCAAGTGCACCGCCTGCTGGGCAGAGCCGCACTGCGCGTCGAGAGTGAGGCAGCCGGTGTGCTGCGGCAGCCCTGCGTGCAGCCAGGACACCCGGGTCAGGTTGCCCGCCTGCTCCCCCGCTTGCGTCACGCAGCCGCCCGCCACCTGCTCGACCGCGGCCGGATCGAGCCCGGCACGCTCGATCACGGTGGTCTGCACGTGCCCGAGCAACTCTGCCGGATGCAATCCAGCTAGCGCGCCACGCCGCCTGCCGATCGGCGACCGGACTGCCTCGACGATGACCGCATTGCCCACAGCTGCTCCTCGCCTTCGGCTGATCTTGACACCCAAGAAACCCGTGCTCCGAAGTTTCGGACCAGGGCGGTTCACCCCTGCCGCTCCGCGTGCTTCAATCCAACTAGAACACGTTACAGATCCGGAGGCTAGTGATGGGACAGCCGCTGTCCTGGGGGGACGACCCAGCTGGACCTGCCGCCGCGCCGCGGATAGCCCTGGGATTCGACCTGACAGATCCTGACCTGTATGCAGTCCGGGTGCCAGAGGACGAGCTGGCCGAGCTGCGCCGTGCCGCCCCGGTCTGGTGGAACAGCCAGCCCACTGACATCGGGTTCCGTGACGACGGCTTCTGGGCGGTCACCCGGCATCGCGACGTCGTCGCCGTGTCCAGGGACAGCGAGACCTGGAGCAGCGAGGAAAACGGCGCGATCATCAGGTTCCTCCGTGG
>JASHSZ010000259.1 GCA_030040815.1 Streptosporangiaceae bacterium | reverse complement strand
GCGTACTTCCTCGGCTGCTCCGGATACTGGTGGTCGGACGGACCCGCGCGGCTCGGTCCGTCGCCGTTCCTCACCGAGGTTCGCGGCGCGTGCGCGGACGGTGCGGGTGACGTGGCGTCCTGGCATCCCGAGCCCAACCCCGACGCGGAGAACCCGGCGCTGACCGAGCCCGCCGCCGCGAGCTGGCCCGCTGCTGCCGCGGCCAGCTCGCGGCTGACCGCGGCGCGGGAGGCAGGCATGCTCGTCGACGCCGCAGTCCGCGATCTGCGCGCCAACCTGGCGGCATCGGCGAGCCGCGCACGGCCTGCCCGCCCCGCTGCCCAGGTGCCGGACGCTTACCAGGCGCTGGTAGCCGCCTGGGAGAAAGACACCGACCTGCTCCTCGCCGAGCGGGACGGCCGCCAGGCGTCCGGGGCGGTGCTCGTCAGCCTGCCCAGCCAGCTGCCCGTGTCGGCCCTCGTGACGATGGCCAGGGATCCTGCGGACCTGGCGCAGCAGATCCGGCGGCCAATGCCACGCGGGCCGGTCCCGCGGGCGACCATGGGGACGGCGTTTCACCTGTGGCTCGAGCGCAGGTATGGCCAGGTGCCGCTCATCGACACCGACGAACTCCCGGACGCGGCCGACGGCGCGAGCGCTTGGCCGGACGCCCCTGATCTGGCAGAGCTGAAGGCCAGGTTCGAAGCAAGCGCGTGGGCCAGCCGCTGGCCCGCCGAGGTCGAGGTGCCGTTCGAGACCTTGGTCGGCGACCGCGTGGTGCGCGGTCGCATCGATGCGGTGTTCGCCGACGCCACCGAGGGCGGCTACGACGTGGTCGACTGGAAGACCGGTCGGCAGCCGGAGTCGGCGGCCGAGAAGCGAGCCGTCGCCGTCCAGCTCGCGGCGTACCGGCTGGCCTGGGCTGCCCTGGTCGGCCTGCCCGTGGACCAGGTGCGCGCCGCGTTTTATTACGTTCGGGACGACGTCACCGTCCGCCCGGCAGACCTGCTGGACGGGGTCGGCCTGGCCGCGCTGCTCGAGGTCGCCGGGCAGGCCAGCCCTGGATAAGGCTGGCTGCGGCCCGGTCTGGCGCTCGCGGGGCGCCACCGCCGGATGAGGCAGCGCCCGGAACAGCGGGCCCGAAGGCCCTGGGCAGCAGGATGCCGAACGCGTCGCGGTCAATCAGCGCCGCGGCACCGGTCCGGCTGGTGTCTGTGCCGAGCATGATCCGGCAGATCGCTCCACCCAGTCTGTGGGAGGCGTGACCGTCTGACTGCGCGCTGCGGTTGTTCGGATCCTCTGCCATCAGCAGATTCGGTTGGCTCTCGCCCGCTTCCGGCGCGATGGTTGAGCTGCGGCCGGGTCGCCCGGCACGCCAGTTTGGAGGCGGGACTCAGGATGCAGACTGCGACTGCGGAAGCTGCCACCCTCGCCGGGACGCTCGACGATCAGATCGTCGCCCGGCTGCTCTATCAGCGCATCATCGTGCTGGGCAGCGAGGTCGACGACCGGATCGCGAACCGGCTGTGCGCGCAGCTGCTGCTGTTGTCCGCCGACGACCCACGCGCGGACATCAGCCTGTACATCAACTCGCCGGGCGGCTCGGTCACCGCCGGGCTTGCGATCTTCGACACGATGCGGCTGATTCCCAACGACGTCAGCACGCTGGCACTGGGCCTCGCGGGCAGCATGGCCCAGTTCCTGCTGTGCGCGGGCTCGCGCGGCAAACGGTTCAGCCTGCCGCACGCGCAGATCCTCATGCACCAGGGCTCGGCTGGCTTCGGCGGCACGGCGGCCGACGTCGAGATCTACGCGGCCCAGCTGGAGCGGACGACAGAACTGATGCTCAGCCTGACAGCTGAGCACACCGGTCAGCCGGTAGAGCGAGTCCGGGCGGACAGCATGCGGGACCGATGGTTCAGTCCGGAGGAAGCGCTGGCGTACGGCATGATCGACCAGATCCTGTCGCGCGTCGAGGACGTGCGCCCGACCGTGGTCGGCCGGATGGCGAGGCTGTAAGCGATGGGCCAGTACACGATCCCCACCGTGGTGGAGCGGACGCCGATCGGCGAGCGCGCTTACGACATCTACTCCAGGCTGCTGTCGGAGCGGATTGTCTTTCTGGGGACTGAGATCGATGACGGTGTGGCTAACGTCGTGATGGCGCAGCTGCTCCACCTCGAGGCGGCCAGCCCGGACCTGGAGATCAGCCTGTACATAAACTCGCCGGGCGGATCGTTCAGCGCGCTGACGGCTATCTACGACACCATGCAATTCATCCGACCGGAGGTCGGCACCATCTGCATGGGCCAGGCGGCGTCCGCCGCCGCAGTGCTGCTCGCCGCCGGCTCACCTGGTAAGCGCGCGGTGCTGCGGCACGCCAAGGTGCTGCTCCACCAGCCGTCGAGCCAGTCGCAGGGCACGCTGCCTGACCTAGCCATCCAGGCCAAGGAGCTGGCCAAGGTCCGGGCAGAGGTGGACGAGATCCTGAGCGAGCACACCGGCCACCCCGTCGCCAGGATCAGGGACGACACCGACCGGAACAAGACCTTCAACGCGCAGGAGGCTGTCGACTACGGCCTGGCGGATCGGGTCATCACCAGTCGCAAGGGCGTCACGCTGGTCCCCGCGCACGGCTGACCGTCCGTTTGCCGCGGGCCGTCAGCCATATGGCTTCGGCGGCGCTCACGCGGCGAGTCGGCAGACTGGGTCTGCGGGGCCGTGCGCCGGCGCGCTCACCCGGCTCTCGGTTGGCGCGCCGACCGCCGTCGGGCCCTCGGCCGGCTCCGTCGGCGCCGCCAGGTCTGGAGCGGCGGCACCGGCCCGCGGGTCGCTGTCACGGTATGCGTCGAGCCGGACGAGGGAGCGTCGGCCTGTGCGCTGGTCGATCAGGTCGCGCCCGACCGCAGCGAGCAACTCCGACAGGTCGAGGCGGAGCGCCGTGCACAAGGACGCCAGGATTTCCGACGACGCTTCCTTGCGGCCGCGCTCGATTTCGGACAGGTACTGCATCGAGATCCGCGCTGACCTGGCGACATCCGCGAGGGTGCGGCGCTGCTCGAGCCGGGTGCGCCGGAGCACGTCTCCGACCATCGTCCGGAGCAGCGGACGAGGACGCTGCGGCCGATCCCGATAGCCGAACACAAGCAGGTCGCGCATCGCCGTCCCTCCGAGTGCCGGGATCACCGCTGCCGACCCCAGTGCTCGACAACATACCCAGCACCCGTCGACACGTGCCCCCGATTTCGCATTCGGCGTAAGCCGCGACGGGGACACCGGGCAGCGGCGAGTCTCGTTACGGGCAAGCGGGTATGCATGGCATAGCGGACAGATGGGAGCACACGGTTGTGACGACTCGAATTCGACGGGTCAAAGCGTGCCTGAATGGTCAGCGGAGTCCGGCTGAGCACGCGGCGGTGCCGGTTACGCCGGCGCAACTGGCGGCGGCGGCCGCCGCTGCGGTGGCGGCTGGGGCCGAGGCGGTGCACGTGCATCCGCGTGACAGCGACGGCCGCCAGTCGCTGCGCGCCGCGGCGGTGGGTGCGGCGGTGTCTGCGATCCGGGTAGCTGTCCCCGGTGCGCCGGTCGGCGTGACGACCGGGCTCTGGATCACTAACGACCCGGTCGCTCGCCGCGACGACATCGCGGAGTGGGC
>JASHSZ010000258.1 GCA_030040815.1 Streptosporangiaceae bacterium | reverse complement strand
CCGGGTACCGGCAAGACGGCCGTAGCCCTGCACCGCGCGGCGTACCTGCTGTACACCTACCGCCGCCAGCTGGAGAAGCGCGGCGTCCTGGTCGTCGGGCCGAACGCCACGTTCCTGCGCTACATCGGCCAGGTGCTCCCGTCACTCGGCGAGACCAGCGTGCTGCTGTCCACCATCGGCGACCTGTTCCCCGGTATCACCGCCACCGCGACGGAGCCGGGCCGGGCGGCGGCTATCAAGGGCCGTCCCGCGATGGCCAGGATCATCGCGGCGGCCGTGCGGGCGCGGCAGCATCTGCCGTCCGAGCCCGTGGAGATCCGCGCCGATATCGCCCGGATCCGGCTGGTAGCGACGAGCGGCCGGGAGGACTCGCCGAGCGGGCTCACCGCCGATGCAGGTCGGCTGCTGCTGGCGCCGCGCGTGATCGAACGGGCGCGAGAGCGCGCCCGGCGGTCGAGGCGACCGCACAACCAAGCGAGGACCATCTTTGCCCGGGAGATCATCAATGCGCTGACCCGGCAGCTCGCTGCCCGGATCGGCACGGACGTGCGAACCGGGGACCTGGTCATGGGCGCCGACGACGTGGCTGACCTGCGCCGGGAGCTGCGCTCCGACCCGGCCGTCCGATCAGCCATCGCCGAATTGTGGCCCTTCCTCACGCCTCAGCAGCTGGTTGGCGAGCTATTGGCCGATCCAGACCGGCTGGCCGTCGCGGCGCCCCGGCTGTCGGCCGAAGACCGGGCGGCGCTGCTGCGCGAGCCCGGCGCGCCGTGGGCGCCGGCCGACGTTCCCCTGCTCGACGAGGCAGCGGAGCTTCTCGGCGAGGACACCCGGGCGAGCCAGGCGGCAGCTGCGCAGCAACGACGGCGCGCCGAGGCGTATGCGCAGGGTGTGCTCGACATCATCGGCCGCGACGAGGAAGCGGACGAGGAGGTCCTGATGGCCGCGGACCTCGTGGACGCGAGCCGGCTCGCGGCGCGGTTTGAGGCCGAAGAGGCCCGCACCGCGGCCGAGCGCGCGGCCACCGACCGCACCTGGGCGTTCGGGCACGTGATCGTCGACGAGGCCCAGGAGCTGTCGGCCATGGCCTGGCGGATGCTGATGCGCCGGGTGCCGGCCCGGTCGCTTACCATCGTCGGCGACGTAGCGCAAACCGGTGACCTGGCCGGGTCGACATCATGGCACGACGCGCTCGATGCGTATCTGCCCGACCGGTGGCTGCTGTTCCCGCTCACCGTCAACTACCGGACGCCTGCGGAGGTGATGGTGATCGCCGCCGATGTGCTGGCGGAGATCGACCCGGCCGCACAGCCGCCGCGTTCGGTGCGCGAGTCCGGGCACCTGCCGTGGCACCTGCAGGTCGCGCCTGGCGAGCTCGCTGCGGCGGTCGCGCAGGCGGCAGCTGGCCTATCCGAGGAAGCGGGGGACGGCAAGCTCGCCGTCATCGTGCCGAACGACCTAGCCGCCGAACTCGGGCCCGTGGTGGCCGCCGCGGTGCCCGGCACCGCGATTGGCGCCGACCCCGACCTGACGAGTCCCGTCGTGGTGCTCACGGTCCAGCAGGCGAAGGGACTGGAGTTCGACTGTGTGCTGATCGTCGAGCCGGAGCGGCTGCTTGCGGCCTCGCCGCGAGGACTGAGCGACCTGTACGTGGCGCTCACCAGGGCGACGCAGCAGGTGGGCGTCGTGTACGCCGGCGAGCTGCCCGCGGTGCTCGGCCGGCTCGCCCCGGCCCCCAGCCCCGCGGGCGTGGGCTGAGGCAGCAAGCTGGCGCATGGGTGGCGGGCAGGTATCGCTGGGGCGATTCCTGCCCGCCACCCACGACCGCCTCGACCTTCGCTACCCGGTGCTGACGTGCCGGCGGTGACCGCGGCGGCTCGTCCTGGTCAGTCGTCGTCCCCGCTGTCGTCGCGGCTGCCCCCGCCGAACCGGTTGAACAGCCGGGTCCCGGCGTCCACCGCGCCGGAAGCGACGCCGCGCACCGCGCCGATGAGCGGGTCAGCACTGCGGTTCCACGAGTCCTGGTACGACTTGGCTGCAGCCTTGAACTCGTCACCGACGCTGGCGTCACGGTCATCCTCGCGCCGCGGGTAGTTCCCGGCCAGGATGTCGCTGTACTCCCCGTCCTGGGCCCAGCGATCCAGCTCGGCGAATCGCACGACCGCGAATGGGTGCGTCGTGCCCTGCAGCTGCATCAGCTTGAGCAGGCTTTCCCGCACGTCCGGCACCGCGTCGTACTCTCGCGCCTGTCGGTGGAACTCGTCGCTGCTGAGCTCTGCCAGGCGTCGGCCGCCCGCCAGCTTCATCAGCGCCCGGCGAGCCGCATCTACGTCCTGCGTCGCGAGCAGCCCAGCGCGGTCGCAGGACAGCTCGGCCTTGCGATGCCACTCCTCCAGCCCCCAGATCACGGCCTTCAGCCCGATCCACGCGAACGGCACGAGCGCGAGCCGGTTCGCCAGGTTGATCAGGTAGTAGAGCATCGTGTTGTACACGGTGTGCCCGGACAGCACGTGGCCGAGTTCGTGCCCGATGACGAACCGGAGCTCCTCCGCGTCGTGCAGCTCCACGAGGCCGCTGTTGAGCACCAGGAAGGGCTTGTCCGACCCGAGCGCCAGGGCCTGCACGATCGAGTTCTGACTGATGTACAGCTCCGGCACGTGCGGCAAGTCGAGGATGTAGCAGCCGTCCAGCATGGCGTGATAGAGGTCGGGGAACTGCTCCGGCGACGCGCGAACCGCGCTAGCAAGGAACATCAGCCGCAGGGACCGGTCGTTGAACAGGCCGGCGAGGTTCTTCAGGATGGTGTCGAAGCCGGTCAGCTTGCGCAGTGCGACGAGCGCTGACCGGTCGGCGGGGTGCTCGTAAGCACGTGAGCTGATGCCCGGCAGGCGGATCCGGGAGCGGTCCGGCAGAGTGGTCATAGGTGTCATGGTAGGCGCACGTCGCGCCCACTGCGCAGGTGCTCGCGGCTAGCGCTACTCGCGACCGCCGAAGATGCGCAGGAAGAACAGGAAGACGTTCAGCGCGTCGAGGAAGATCGACGCGGCGATGAACGGCGCCGAGGCGGTGTCCTGTGACCGGCGCAGCCGCTGGAAGTCGAACATGGTCAGCCCGGCGAAGATCAGCAAACCGATGATGGACCAAGCTAGGTCGGCACCGGGAATGTGCACGAAAATCAGAACAATCCCGGCCACGATCAGCGCTAGCAGGGCGAAGAATGAGATGCGGCCGAGCGCCGACAGGTCCCGCCGGGTCGCGTAGCCGAACGAGCCACAGCCCGCTATGAACAGAGCGGTCGCACCAGCCGCCTCCCAGACCGCGCGGGGGCTCGTCGTGGAGTAGTAGGTCACCACCGGCCCGAGCCCGAGGCCGAGGAACAGTCCCATAAGCGTCAGTAGCGCGATACTCACGCCGCCCGAGGCGCGGCGGGCAAAGTTGAGCCCGATGAGGCACCCGAACCCTGCGATCCACCAGATGATCGTCCACCCTGGCGAGAGGTTGCGGCCGGCGTAGCAGCCAAGCGCGAAGCATCCCGCGGTCAGCGCGACCAGCCACATGACGTGGCCGAACAGCGTCCGTGCAGGGGCCTCCGCTGGTGCGACATAGCTAGGTGAGTACTGCACTGCCGGTCCTTCCGGTCGTTCGGGCACACTAGTGCCGTCTGATATAGCTACCCGTCGCGTCGTTCGTCAAGACCACGCCCGCGACGAGACGGGCGCTGCCGGGCGCCTGGCGCATGAACCGCGCAGAACTGGGCAGCCAGCGGGGCCGAAGGCGGGCAACCGTCGACGTGCTAGGCAGCTGAGGTTCGAGGGAGGCAGGGCCCATGAAGCAGGATAGCGGCGGCCGCTGGACCGCGAATGACGTGCCGGACCAGCACGGGCGGGTGGCGGTGATCACCGGCGGAAGCGGCGGGCTGGGCCTGGAGACGGCCAGGGTGCTCTCGGCACACGGAGCTACTGTCGTGCTGGCCGGCCGCGACCCGGCGAAGCTAGCGCGCGCCGTCGACGAGATTCAGGCGGGCGGGCCAGAGGCCTCGGTGCAGACGGCGGAGCTCGACCTCGCGTCGCTGGAGTCGATCCGCAAGGCGGCCGCCGATCTGGCCGGGCGGTTTGCCACGCTCGACCTGCTGATCAACAACGCAGGCCTCATGTTCCCGCCGTACGGCCTCACGAAGGACGGCTACGAGCTGCAATTTGGCACCAACCATCTGGGTCACTTCGCGCTGACGGGGCTGCTCATGCGCCAGCTGCTCGCGGCGCCGGGATCGCGCGTCGTGACGGTGAGCAGCAACGGGCACCGCGCCGGACGGATGAACTTCGCCGACCTTAACTCGGCCCGGCACTATCAGCGGATGCTGGCGTACTCGCAGTCCAAGCTGGCAAACCTGATGTTCACCTATGAGCTGCAGCGCAGGCTGGCGGCCGCCAAGGCATCGACGATGGCGCTGGCGGCGCATCCGGGCACCGCGCAGACAGACCTGACCAGGCACATGTCCAGACTGTCCAACGCCGCGATGAGCCCGCGGTTCCGCGCCGTTAACTCCTGGCTCGTCCAGGACGCCGCGATGGGGGCGCTGCCGACCCTGCGGGCTGCCACTGACCCGGCCGCAGTCGGCGGTACGTACTACGGCCCGGATGGATTCCTGCAGCTGACCGGCTACCCGGTCGTGGTGACCTCCAGCAACCGGGCGCAGAACCGGCAGGCGCAGCGGCGGCTGTGGGTCGAGTCGGAGCAGCTGACGGGGATCACGTACCCGCTCTGATTG
>JASHSZ010000257.1 GCA_030040815.1 Streptosporangiaceae bacterium | reverse complement strand
CCGTCGTAGTCGTCGAGCGGCGCGTCGATTCCGAAATCGGCGTCGCCGGACCAGCTCTGCCGCAGCGAGTCGACGCCATGGATCCAGGGTCCGATGATCATGCGAACCGGCCCCCGCTTGCGGCGTCGCAACTCGACGAAATTGTCGACGGTGGCGCGTGTGTAGGTGTCATACCACCCGCTGAGGAGACAGACGGGAACGTCCGCGTACTCGTCGTAGTACTCCTCGATGTTGTAGCCGCGCTGTTTCCAGTAATCGTCGTAATCGCCGTGCCGCACCACGTCGAGCACCCAGCGTTCGATGGAAGGGAAATTGCGCAGTATGGAGACACCCGGCTTGAGCGGAGTGCGGCGCAGCCAGTCCTCCACCGCATCGGATTCGGCGCGGGCGGCCGCTCGCAGCGCCGGGTCACGCAGTGCCTGGGGGGACTCGGCAGCCATCCACAGCGAATAGACCAGGAAGCGGAGCTCGGCCGCGCCGCCCTGGCGCATGGAGCCGGTGTGGTAGTTCGACATCGCCTCCGAGGCGAAGACGGCGGCCAGGTGGGGAGGGGCGAGGGAGGCGAGGGCATGCTGGTCGCTGCCCGAGTATGAGAGACCGACCGTGCCCACCTTGCCGTCGGACCACTGCCGCGACGCCAGCCACTCGACGGTGTCATAGCCGTCCTCGGCCTCCAGCGCGAACGGGTACCAATCACCCTCGGAGTCGTAGCGGCCGCGGACGTCCTGTATCGCAGCGGCATACCCGTGACGGCAGAAGAGCTTGGCCGCCGCTACCGCGCCCAGGCCCTGGCGGCTGTACGGCGTGCGCTCCAGGATGACCGGGAAGTGGCCAGGGGCAGGGCGCCCGTCGCGAGCGGGGCGGTAAATGTCGGTGGCGAGGCGGACACCGTCGCGCATCGTCACCATCACGCCGCGCTCGGCCGAGACGTCAAAGGTCGCCGCCGATCCCTGCAGCTCGGTCATCGCCCTCACTGATTTCTGCCGAAGCCAGGCAGAAGCGTACGGCGTGGAGGTGGTACGTGCACCTGGCGCGCATCCGCGTAGCGGAATATGGGTGTTTCTGCCGATGACGTCGGCTCGCAGCGTCCGTACCATCGGGTCTATCAGCGCGTCGCCCCCTTTCTCGGGCTGCGCCTCTGAGGACGGGTGGGCATATGTGTAGTTCGTGTGTGGCGCAAGGGGTCCGGCGATGACGGAGCTTGCCTCGTCCACGCCCGGGGAGGCGCCCGCTATCGGCGCACCGGAGCGGCTGCAGGTTCAGGTGGTACCGGTCGGGGGACTGCCCATTGTTGCGGTAGCCTTGGCCGGCCTCGTCGCCGCGGTGGCATCTAACAAGCTGTGGGCGCTGGACTTCTTTCATGTCGTCGGTGGTGCCCTGTGGACCTCGATCGACTTGTTCGTCGGTTTCATCGTCGGGCCGATCCTCGGGCGGTTGCCGATCCCGGCGCGGATGGCGTTCTCAGCGCGGTTCATGCCGAAGATGGTCCTGCTGATGCCGACGCTGGTAGTCACCACGTTGGTGGCGGGCTGGCAGCTGGCCCGGTACGAGGGGAACATCCTCACCTCGTCCCCCAACCACGGCTGGGTGCTGGCCTCTCTCATCGTCGTCGGGGTTATGGCGGTGATCGCCATCGGCATTCTGGAGCCGGCGAACCTGGCCGTGCTCTTCGAGCTCAGGAAGCCCGCGCCCAACGGCGAGCTGATCGGCCGCCTGATGCGACGCTTCATCTACACGGCCGGCGTTACCGGGGCCATGCAGGTGGCCACGCTGGTGATCATGACAAGATTGGCGTCGTAGTGAGCGCCGACATCCGGCCCGGCGAGGCCGGTTCCGTCGTCTCACGCCGCCTCCCGCCGGTCGCCGAACTGACCGTGGTCTCCATGGCCCTGGTCATCGCGGGCGGCATCTACCTGGTTGCTCACCTGCCCCAGCGCGCGTCGCTGGGCCCGGCAGTGGGCCTGCTGGCCGCTGCCGGTGTCTTGCTCGTGGCCAATGGGGCCCTGGTCAGCTCGCTGCGCCCGTTCGCATGGCGGGTGTTCTTCCAGGTGGCCGGGTGGGTGCTGGTGGCCTACGTGGTGATCGGCGGGATGCTGGAGTTCATCTTCGTCTTCGATGACACCCGCGGCGCGCTGCTGGTGGTGCTCACCCTCTCACTGCTGGTGTTCGCACTGGACATCCCGATCCTGCTGGGCTTCTCGGTAGCCCGCTACCAGGACCCGGCTCAGCCGGCAATCGAGGGTGGCTGAATTCCTGGGCCCTTTCGTCCGTAGCACGTGACAGCTCGGGTCCCACCACCTCGACGTGGCAGGACCCGAGCCGTCTGCGCCCGCGCGGTCAGGTGCCGTTGCGCAGCTTGGCCGCGTATTTCTTCCAGGGCCGATCGATCAGGACCGGGGCGAGCATCCGGACCGAGCGCGTCCCACTCCTGCTGCGTGACCGTCACCGCAGCGAGCGGGACGATCCTCTGCTCCTCGTCGTCAAGATGGTGCTGAGCCACCGCGTTGAACTCATCGAGATACAGAAGCTCGTGCTCGCACTCATGATGGATGTGCAGCAACGCGAGGCCATCGGGCCGTTGCTGGTGGTTTTGGACCGCCGCCACATGGCAGCGGAGCACCAAGCGGTCCGTGGCTGCATGCTAGGGACGCAGCAGGCAGCAGATCATCTGTGAAACTGCCTATTTTCAGCCGTCGGCCCGGTTATGAGCCGGCCGGAATTCGCCAACACCCCGACCACCTGGGCCCGCCCGTCGGCGCCCCTTCCAGCTTGGCGGCCGCCTTGTG
>JASHSZ010000035.1 GCA_030040815.1 Streptosporangiaceae bacterium | reverse complement strand
GCCCCCCGCCGACAGCTGGCCGAGGAGCCGGATGTACTCGGCGGTCACGGCGGCTGCTTGCTCGGGGTCGGTCGTGTCCTCGCCGAGGAAGTCGACGGTGACGAGTCGCCCGTCGGCGGTCAGCCGCTGGGCCACGGCGAGCGCGTCGTCGATGGTCTCGCCGGCGACGAACCTGGCCACCACGGCCCGGGTGGCCGGCGTGGCCATGATCAGCTCGCGGGATCGACGGCTGGCCGACAGGGCCAGGAGAGCTTGGCGCAGCACTGCGGAGAAACCTCCCGGGGGGAACGGGGTAGGCCGGGGCCGGCCGAACTCTAGCGCGCGCGGCCCATGACGTCGCCCCGGCGCCGGAGCGCCGCGTCAATCTGCACGCTCGCGCCGGTCTCCGGTGCCACGACGACCTCCTGCGCCGCCGCGATGCCGTCGACCGTGAGGGTGGCGTCGACCGGGCTCGTTCGCTTCACGAGCGCTAGCGCGATCGGTCCGAGCTCGTAGTGCCGGGCCGCCGACCCGGAAACGCCGATGGCGGCACCGTCGAGGCGGACCGCGTCGCCGCGAGCAGGCAGCCGGTCCTCGCTGCCGTCCAAGTGCAGCAAGACCAGCCGGCGCGGCGGGTGGCCGAGGTTGTGCACTCTGGCGACGGTCTCCTGACCCCGGTAGCAGCCCTTGTCCAGGTGTACCGCGGTCTCAATCCAGCCGACCTCGTGCGGGATCGTGCGGTCGTCGGTGTCCAGCCCCAGCCTGGGCAGGCCCGCGGCGATGCGCAGCGCCTCGTGCGCCCAGAGGCCAGCCAGCGCGGCACCGGCCCCGCGCAGCCGGGTGACGACGTCCGACAGCTCCGCCCGCGGCACGATCAGGTCGGTCTCGAAACTACGGGGGGATTCGGGGGGTCGTCCCCCCGAGACTGCACTGCGGGGGGATTCGGGGCGTCGTCCCCCCGAGACTGCACTGTCCAGGCGGATCGCGCCCGGCACCAGCTCGCCGGCCGGCACGCCCGGCCCGAGCAGGGTCAACACCGCGTACTCGGCGGATACATCCCGCGGCTCGACCCGCAGCATGAACCGCATCGACTCCAGGAACTCCAGCAGCGAGGCGGCCTCACCCGGCTCGACGTGCAGCCATATCGCGGCGCCGTCGTCGGTGAGCGTGAGGTGATGCTCGACGCGGCCCTGCGGGCTGAGGACTAGCGCCTCGGCCGCCGCGCCGGCCGGCAGCTGCTCCAGGTGCTGGGTCGTCAGGCTGTGCAGCCAGCTCCGCCGGTCGGTGCCGGTGATGCGCAGCACGCCACGATGGGACCGGTCGACTACTCCCCAGCCGCGGACCAGTGCGCGCTGCTCGGCGAACGGATCGCCGTAGTGCGCGGCGACGCTGGCGTCGGGCGCGTCGGCCGGAACTGCTCCCGGCGTCGCGAGCAGCGGGCTGCTCATCGGCCTGACGGACGGCGGAGTCTGGATTCGGCCACGTTCCCGTCCCCTCTCTTGGTTCTATCCACCGCGGCAGGATGCGCAGAGCCCGAACACGGTGAGATGCCCCACGTCGATGGCAAATCCCTGGCGCTCCTCGAGCGCGAGCACGAGCGGCGTGACGGCCGACTGGTCGACCTCGGTGACCTGCTCGCACTGCCGGCATACCAGGTGCACGTGCTGGGCGTGCTCGGCCAGGTGGTAGCTCGGCGCGCCATGGTGGATGTGGCTGTGCTGAACGAGACCCAGCTGCTCGAGCAGCTCCAGGGTCCGGTAGATGGTCGAGACATTGATGCCGTGCGCGGTCTGACGCACCTCCGCGTGGATCTCCTCAGGCGTGGCGTGCTCAAGCTTGGCAACGGCCTCGAGCACGAGCTGGCGCTGCGGCGTGACCCGATAACCGCTCGCACGGAGGGCGTCGTCCCACGTCTGCACCATGCTGCTGAGTCTAGTGACGGTGGCCGGTCGGCTGGGTCGCCCGCGGACCGCGCGGGGGCTCTGGCGGTCATCCCCCGCGCACGTGGGTCTGCCTGGCCAGCATCGGCCGGTAACACGGTTGCCGGGCAGCTCAGCGTGTCGTAGCGTTGCGCTTACGCAGGAAAGGAGGTGGTCCAACGTATGCATAGATGTCGGACTTGCGAGGTGGCTGTCAGTTAGCCGCCGCCTGCGTGAAGTGCCAATTCGCGGCTTGCCGCGGTAGGCGCATCACCAGCCGCCCTTGGCCTGCTCCGAAACTGGCTGATCTTGCCGCGCGCTCTGCGCTGCCGGACGAGTTCAGAGTCAGTTAGCTGGCCTGGGCTGGGCGGCGGCTGGCGAATTCACGACAGACACCGGGCCCCCGGACTGACCGGCCTAGTCCAGCCGGTCCCCGTGGCGGGCTTGTTCCCAGCGCGACAGCGCAGGGGCGGGTTCGGTACGGGAGCGGTCCGGGGGTTTTTACTGTCGTCGGTACGCTCGAGCCATGACGGGGCAGCGGCACGAGTTCGAGCGCGATTCTTGAAGCCATCGAGACCAAAGTCATCGAGCTGTTCGCGCTGCTTGCCGAGGATCTGCCCAAAGCCACACAGGCGCTGCTGACCGGCAACGACGAGGTACTCCAGGTCCTGGCCGAGCGTGAGCAGGTGACTGACGCTCTCTACCTGGAGATTGAGCGCCATAGCGTTGCAGGCACCGGTCGCAGCTGACCTGCGATTCCTGTTGTCGGTACTGCCGATCGTGCCGGAGATCGAGCGGTCTCACGACTTGGTCATGCACATCGCCGCCCAGGCCAATCGCATCCCTGGCGACGAGCTCACTGCCCGCACGCAGGGCATACTCGAGCGCCTGGGACACGTCGCCCTGTCGCGGCGGTCGCCCCGGCTATCTTCTCCGGCCATGAGAAAACGTCAGCGGCCGCCGGCCGGAAGACCTCAACCGACGCGCTTGAGCTGAGCGGAGACGTGCGACTGCAGCGGCTGGCCGACGGCGGCCATGTCGTAGGCCCAGCCGAGATCCGAGCCAATCAGCCCGTAAAGTCGCCGGCCAGCGTTGACCTCTTTTGCCGTTGCAGTCCGGACCACCGCGTCCGTGGCAAGCTCGATCTTTGTGCCGGTTATCTCGCCGACGTAGATCTCCGTAATCCCGGTGGGATGCGCCAGCACGACCTCGAGGGTGCCGTCCTCCTGGGGCCGCCAGTATCCCGTCTCCATCGCCAGCGGCCGGCCGATCGTGCCATCGGCCTCGATCAGCCAGGTACGGCTCGCATAGATAAGGAACGGCTTGCCGTTGTGGTCAAAGGTGATCTCCTGGCCGAAGTTGGCGCTCTCGATCGTCGGGTATCCCACCACGCCGGCACCCTCCCACCGGCCGAGCAGGAACTGCACCGGCCGCAGGCTCTGGTGCACGTCGAAATGCTGCGGCAGTCGGCCGACCCGGCCGGCGACTGGCTGGCCTGGTTCCATGTTGCGCTCCCTGAGGCGAGCCGCTGGTCTGCACGTCAGCACGACCGACGCGCGCACACGCCGGTGCCTACCCCGCCCGCCCGCCGCTCACCCGAAGCAAGCCGATGAGCAGCACCACCCCTGCCGCCGCGGTCAGCGCGAGGGTGACGACGAGCACGATGCCGCTCAGCAGGGACGTCATGCCTGCGCAGTGTAGGGTTCCGGCCGCGTGGCTGGCCTACGCCACGCCGGCCCGTCGGTGCGGCGACCGCGGTGGCAAGCCTGGCACCAGTCCGAGCGCTAAGGTGCTGTCCATGACCACACGTTCGCTGGTTCTCAAGCTCACCACGGGCAAGGACGAGCCGGAGCGCTGCAACCAGGCGCTGACCGTGGCTGCCGCCGCGGCGGCCAGTGGGGTTCCGGTGTCGCTCTGGCTGACCGGCGAAGCAGCCTGGTTCGCCCTGCCAGACGGCTGCCCGGACCTTGAGCTGCCGCATGCAACCCCGTTGCCGGAGTTGTTCGCGACGGTGCTGAAAATGGGCACGGTCACCCTGTGCACCCAGTGCGCGGCTCGCCGGGATATCACGGCTGCCGACGTTGTCGAGGGCGTCCGTATCTCGGGGGCCACGACCTTCGTCGCCGAGGTACTCGCCGAGGGAGCACAGGCGCTCGTCTACTGAGGCGAGATACTTCCTAGCCGCTCGGCTCGTAGCCGCACCGCCCACTCCTCATCGGCCGGATCGAGCGGCGGCAGCGGACCGGCAGCCCAGCTCAGCAACAGGTCTGCGAGACCGGGGTTGCGGGCGAGGGCCGGCCCGTGCATGTAGGTGCCGAGTACCTTGCCTGCGAAGGCGCCCTCCGTGCCGTCGCCGTTGCCCACTCCGTGAGTCACGGTCGCGAGCGGGCGTGCACCCGGGCCGATGCTCGTGACACCCTGATGGTTCTCGAATCCGGTCAGCCTCGGCACGCCGAGCGCCGGGGCGGCGTCGGCGACGAGCTCGCCGACCCCGCGCCGCTGCCCGCGGCCGCTCGTGATATCCAGCAGGCCAAGGCCGCTGACTGGCTCGCCCTCTACCCCGCCGAACTGATGGCCGATCACCTGGTAGCCGGCGCACACCGCGAACACGACGGCGCCACGATCGATGGCCGCGGCA
>JASHSZ010000256.1 GCA_030040815.1 Streptosporangiaceae bacterium | reverse complement strand
GTGCCCGATCTCGACACCTGGCGGCAGTGGGTCTACTGGTGGGACGTGGACGTCAGCCCCGGCAACTACCTGATCGAGGCGCGGGCCACCGACAAGACCGGCTATACGCAGACCGCGCTGCAGGAGCCGCCGGCGCCGAACGGCGCGACGGGATATCCCTCGGTGTCGGTCAACGTCGTGAGCTAGGGCGGCGCCCGGTGATACCCGGGCGGGGCTGTCACAGCAGCTGGTCGGCCCGCTGGCCATACATGTAAGCGCCGAGCCAGCGGCCGAGCTCGGCGAAGAAGACCGGGCTCGCTGGCCCTCCGGCCACCCCCGCCAGTCCGGCTGGCCTGGCCAGCCCGGCGTACTCGGGCAACTGGACGCAGGTCACATGACCGCCGAGAGGCACGGCTACGCCAGGGCGCCGCCATGGGCGCAGCCGCCGCGATGCCTCCCCGGACATGACGAGCACCGGACAGGAGATATCGAGCCCCACCCGCGCCCCGGCCGGCCACACCGGCTGATAGAGGATCAGGGCATCGGCGGCGGGCTGCCGCGGTGCTGAGCGCACGTCTCGTCCGGACTCGATGCCGCCGCGCCGGTCGCACCAGCGCGCGGCGACGGCCGCCGCGCGGCCCTGGGCTGACACTATTACGTGCTCCACGCCGTCCGCCTCGCGGACGTACGCGCACACAGCGTCCAGCTCGGCGAACGCGCGCTCGGCGGCACGGCTGGCAGACCGCCACGGTCGGACCGACGGTGCCGGGAGCCGCAGGCCGAATAGGTAGAAGTGGCACGAGCGCTCGGTGAACCAGGCAGCTAGGTCGGCGGGCACCACAGGGTCACCCGTCGCCTGCAAATGCACCACAGCCCGTCGGCTCGGCTGCGCGGAGCGCAGCCGGAACAGCGGGCTGACCGGCCTCGCTACCGCGGCGGTCCGGTCCGGGCCCGACTGCGGTGGCTCATGGCCCACAATGACGTCACGACTGGTGCTGATGGTCACGCGCTCCCCCGTCCCCCGGTCAGTGTCGCATCGTAATCGGACCACCACGCACCGGACACGCCGGGGTAGCGTTGGCCGGCCCGCGCGGGCTCGCCGCAGCGGCGCTGCGGCGCACAGGTCGCTACGATTGATGCGAAAGCGGTACGGAGCAACCCAGGTTTGCGTGTCGGCTGCTGCGGGGAAGACCGCGACGAACACGCTGGGTTGTTGGCCTGCGTGTGCATGCATGCGACGGGCCCCTCCATGTATGAGATGGAGGGGCCCGTCCCCGTCTCGCCTCGTCCAGCCTGCCGGTTGCCCGGCCACCGTGCGCGGCGTGACAGTCGCCCCGCCGCCCTGGCAACCGGTTGCCCGGCCACCGCTAGCGGCGTGACGGTCGCCCCGCCGCCCTGGCGAGCCAGTTGCCCGGCTGCCGCTAGCGGCGTGGCATGCCCCGCTGCATTCGTTAGCCGATTACTCGGCCGCCGTATGCCGCGGAGCGGTGCTGCGTCGAGGATCCCACGAGTCGGTTAACGCCGGTCACCTGACTCGCTCCGGCGTTCCCAGAGTCACCCCTGAGGCGGATCCCGTCTTCAACAGTGAGAGATTTCTACGCCCTGCTCCCCGCGTCGCACAAGGCCTTTCCCGGATAACTTCAAGATTCTTTTGTCATCCACAGGATGCCCGCCGTTTATCCCCCGTGCACGAGAAATCTCCACGGGTTTGTGCACAGGACTGTCCACAAACCTGGGGGCAACGCGCGGCGGCTGCCGTTGCGATCGGGCCTGCGCTCCCAGGATTCTGCGCAACTCGGCCGGTCACCGGCCCGCCCCGATGCCGATGAGTTCTACCATGCTGAAAGCGGACGGAACGGTCAGGTCGTCGGGAGGCTTGGTGACGGATCAGCACCGCACGGCGGGCCAGAGCCCGGAGTTGACCGTCAGCGTGGCCGACGATCACGTGGCCACCGTCGAATTCAGCCGGCCCCCGAACAACTTTTTCAGCGTCAGCCTCATCCGCCTGATCGCGGACGCCTGCGACGAGCTCACAGCAGATCCGCGCTGCCGGGCCGTCGTACTGTGCAGCACTGGCCGCGTGTTCTGTGCCGGCGCGGACTTTACCGACGCGCACGCGGTCGGGACGCCAGCCGGATCGCACCTGTACGACCACGCCATCCGGCTGTTCGAGCAGCCGTTGCCGGTGGTCGCCGCCGTGCAGGGCGCCGCCGTCGGCGGGGGTCTTGGTCTCGCCCTGGCGGCAGACTTCCGCGTGGCCGTGCCGGAATCGAGATTCGCGGCCAATTTCGCCCTGCTCGGCATCCATCACGGGTTCGCTCTCACGGTTACGCTTCCGGCCGCCATTGGTCAGCAAGCCGCCCTTGACCTGCTGTACACCGGCCGGCGGATTGGCGGCGAGGAGGCATTCAGGCTGGGTCTGGCTGACCGGCTCGCCGAGCCGGGCCAGGCCAGGGCGCAGGCGCACGCGCTCGCTGCCCAGATTGCGGCCGCGGCCCCGCTGGCAGTCCGCTCGATCCGCGCCACCATGCGCGCCCAGGTCACCGACCAGGCACGGGCCGCGATGGCCCGCGAGCGGGCCGAGCAGGACCGGCTGATGCAGACGGCCGACTGGAAAGAAGGCGTCGTCGCGGTCACGCAGCGGCGCCCGGCCCGTTTCACCGGCAGCTGACGGAAAGCAGGACGCGATGCCCCTACTGGCAAGGCCCGCCGGGGATATTCACTACCAGATCACCGGCGATAGCGGACCGGCGCTGCTACTGACCCACGGGTACGGTGCGACGTCAGCCATGTTCGGACCCAACCTGGCGGCGCTGGCAGTCCGTCACCGAGTCGTGACGTGGGACCTGCGGGGTCACGGCCGCAGCGGATACCCAGCCGACGCGGCAGACTACAGCGCCGCCAACGCGCTGGCCGACATGGCCGCGCTGCTGGCCGAGCTCGGTGCCGATCACGCCGTGCTCGGCGGCCACTCCCTGGGCGGTTTCCTGTCCCTCGACTTCGCGCTCACGTTCCCGGAGCGGGTCACCGCGCTCGTGCTCATCGGCACCGGGCCGGGCTACCGCAACGACGCTGCCCGGCATGACTGGAACCGCCGGGCGCACGCTACCGCCGCGCGGCTGGCCGAGCGCGGCCTGGCGGGCCTCGGCAGCAGTGACGAGCTGCACAGCGGCGAGCACCGCGACGCGGCCGGGCTGATTCACGCCGCTACCCAGACGCTGACTCAGCGGGACGCCCACGTGATCGACGGGCTGCCCAGCATCGCCGTACCGACGCTGGTCGTAGTCGGCGCCGACGACAAGCCGTTCCTGGGTGCCGCCGATTACATGGCCGGCAAGATCCCCGGCGCGCGCAAGATCGTCATCCCTGGCGCCGGGCACGCGCCGAACGTATCCCAGCCCGAGCTCTTCAACGCCGAGGTGACCCGGTTCCTCGACGAGGTCGGCGACCGGAGGAACGCACATGACTGACTCAGCGACCGCCGAGGTCGGTGTAGCACCCGACCTGCTCCGGGCCGAGCTGGTCGCCTGGGTGCGCGAGCACTGGGATCCGGACCTGTCCCTGCGGGACTGGCGCGAGCTGCTGCTTCAGGCCGGCTGGGCGGTGCCGAGCTGGCCACGCCGTTGGCATGGCCGTGGCCTGC
>JASHSZ010000255.1 GCA_030040815.1 Streptosporangiaceae bacterium | reverse complement strand
CGTCGGCTACGTCCGAACCTCGATCCGGCATGGGGCGCTGACATGACCGGCGCCGACCTGACTGCGGCGCGGCTGGACCCGCTGGCCGCCGCCCGACGGCGTGCGGGCGGTGCAGCCGGCTCCCGAGCCCGAACCGCCAAGCGCACTCGTGCCGTCGGCGTGAATCTGCTGGGCCTACTGATCGCGCTGGCCACCCTGTTCCCGCTGTTCTGGATGGTGTCGACGGCGTTCAAGCCGTCCCACGAGATCTACTCCCTGACGCCGAACCTCCTCCCGGCGCACCCGACGCTCGAAAACTTCCGCGCGGTCAGCAGCGGGCAGGTGTCCGGCATCGGCACGGTCTGGCTGTTCTTCCGCAACAGCCTCACGGTGACCCTGGCTGCCGTGCTGCTCGCATCGCTGCTCTCGCTGATGGCGTCGGTCGCGGTGGCCAGGTACCGGTTCCGGCTGCGGGCCACGCTCCTGGTGATGCTGCTGATCGTGCAGCTAGTCCCGGCGCAGGCGCTGATCATCCCGCTGTTCCTCGACTTCAATCGGCTCAACCTGCTGCAGAACCTGGTCGGCCTAGTGATCGTCTACGCCGCTCAGGCGCTCCCGGTGTCCATCTGGATGCTCCGCAACTTCGTTGCGACGATTCCGCGGGAACTCGAGGAAGCCGCCGCCATCGACGGCGCAGGTGGCTTCACCATCTTCTGGCGGATCTTGTTCCCGCTTGTCGCACCCGGGCTGGTGGCGACCAGCATCTTCGCTTTCATCACCGCGTACAACGAGTTCATCGTCGCGCTGACGTTCCTCGGCCAGGCGCACAGCGACTACACACTGCCGATCTACGTGACCTACTTCTTCGGCCGCGGCGGCGCGGAGTGGGGGCCGATCATGGCGGCCTCCACCCTCTACACGATTCCCGTGGTCATCTTCTTCCTCATCGTCCGGCGCCGCCTCGTCGGCGGGCTGGTCGCCGGAGCCGTGAAGGGATGACAGACGAGCTGACGACCGACCCAGCGCTGGGCCGGCTCGCCGACGCGGTCCTGATACCTCCGTTTGCCGGCCGTCGCTCTCCTGGCTGGATCCAGGAAGCCCTGCGGGGCGGCCTGGCCGGGGTCACCCTGTTCGGGCCGAACGTCCATGACCGGGAGCAACTGAGAGCGCTCACCGCGAGCCTGCGCGGTGCCGCCACCGAGCCCGTCATCGCCATTGACGAGGAAGGCGGCGACGTCACCCGTATCTCGCACCGGACCGGCAGCGAGTACCCAGGGAACGCGGCCCTGGGCTCCATCGACGACGTAGCGCTGACCAGGGCGGTGTACGCGGCCCTCGGCGCCGACCTGGCGGCGCTCGGCATCAACTTCAACCTTGCCCCTGCCGTAGACGTCAACAGCGAGGCGCACAACCCGGTCATCGGGACCAGGTCATTCGGCTCCGACCCGGCGCTCGTGGCACGGCACGCCGCGGCTGCCGTGGCAGGCATGCAGTCGGCGGGGGTGGCAGCCTGCGCCAAGCACTTCCCCGGCCACGGCAGCACGCGGGCTGACTCGCATCTCGAGCTCGCCACCGTGGACGCGCCGCTCCCCGTGCTCCGGGCCAGGGACCTGCCCCCGTTCGATGCCGCGATCGCAGCCGGGGTGCGTGCCATCATGCCGAGCCATCTGCTCATCCCGGAACTCAGTGGCGAGCTGCCCGCGTCTCTGTCCCGCGCGGCGCTGACCGACCTGCTGCGCGGCGAACTCGGCTTCACCGGCGTCATCGTCTCCGACGGCCTGGAAATGCGGGCAGTCCGGGACCGGTATGGCATCCCAGAGGCCGCCGTGCAAGCCGTGATTGCAGGCACCGACCTGCTGTGTCTCGGGCGCGATCAGGATCAGCTGAGCTTTCTCGCCGTCAAGACCGCGCTCGTCGAGGCAGTGCGGTCCGGGCGGCTGCCGGGTGAGCGTCTGGAGGAGGCCGCCGCCCGGGTCGACGAGCTCCGCGCGTGGACCGCAACTCACAGGGGCGTCGCGGTGGGGCCCGACCATGCCGGTGCCGTCGATGGCGCGGCAGCCGGCGGCGACGGTCAGCCGATCGGGCTCGCCGCGGCCCGGCGCGCGCTGGCGGTCGACGGCAGCCTCCCGGCGCTGGACAATCCGCTGGTCGTCCAGTTCGTCCCGCCGTCGAACCTCGCAGTCGGCGCAGTTCCCTGGGGGTTGCGGCCGTGGCTAGCCGATGGCAGCTACCGCGAGATCAGCACCAGCACGCCGGCCGCGGAGCTGCCGGGTCTCGTGGCGCGGCTGCTGACCGACGCCAGCGGCCGGTCCCTGGTCATCGTCGTCCGGGACGCGCACCGGCATCCGCTCGCCGCCGAGGCGGTCACGCGACTCGTCGCGGCCCGACCCGACGCGGTGGTACTGGAGATGGGTCTGCCCGCCTGGCGGCCCGCTGCCGGGCGCTACGTCGCCAGCTACGGGGCCGCCCACAGCAACTCCCAGGCAGCCGCCGAGCTGCTGGGCCTGACGGGCCGCTGAGTTGCCGGGTCTGAACGCCCGCTGAGGGGCGCCACAATGCCGGGCCTGAACGCCCGCTGAGGGGCGCCAAAATGCCGGGCCTGAGCGCCCGCTAAGGGCAGACAAATGCCGGGCGTGAAGGGGCGGCGTCGAGGCCGACGGGTTGCCAGCCCCGACCGCCCCTGCGGCTGCCGAGACGCTCGGCGGACCGCCTGCTTGAGCCGTTCGCGAAGCTGACCCGTCCGCTGACCTGGTCTCGGCAGCACAAAGCCCGGAGCGGCATCCGCCGGCCGGGCGCCGCCCGGAGCATAATGCTTCATATGCGTCTGTCTGCGCGGTCCGATTACGCGCTGCGCGCCGCGATCGAGCTGGCCGCAGCCGGAGCTGGTCATGTAACGGCGGACCATCTCGCGCGGTCGCAGGCCATGCCAAGCAAGTTCCTGGAAGCGATCTTGACCCAGCTGCGCCGGGCTGGCCTCGTGCGCAGCCAGCGCGGGCCTGACGGTGGCTTCTGGCTGGCCCGGCCTGCCAGCGAGATATCCCTGGCGGACATCATCAGGGCGATCGACGGCCCGCTCGTGGGCGTGCGCGGCGAACGTCCCGAGAACCTCGGGTACACCGGCGCGGCCTCGCCGCTGCAGACGGTCTGGATTGCGTTGCGCGCCAACGAGCGCGCGATACTCGAGGAAGTCACCCTCGAGCACATCGTCACCGCGGAACTGCCGCCAAGCGTTCAGAAGCTCGCCGATGATCCGAAGGCCTGGACATCCCAGTGGGCTAACTGAAGGGCCCGCGCCGTCCGGACGGCGCGGGCCTTTCTCTAATCGGGCCTGAGTGGGCTAAACCGGGACCATGTCGGTGATGTCGTGAGCCAGCTTGTCAAACTTCGGCGGCGGTCCCGGCAGCTTGACGGGCTCGAGCACGGGCTCGGCCTGCGCCATGCGCTGGTCCGCGCCGACCTTCATGGCCCGCTGCGGCATGACTAGGCGCTGCGGACCATCGCCCTGCGGGATCCGCACGGTACGGCGCGGCTGGGGAGGCGGCCCGACAGGTACTGGCCGCTCGACACCGTCTTCGATGGCGTCCGGCTCTGCCGGTCCGCGCGCCAGGGCGGGCTCGAGCGGGATGTCGAACGCGGGCTCGCTCTGCAGCTCTGCCAGCGCAAAGCCGTCCGAGACCTCACGCAGGACCTGGGACAGCGGAGCCCCGAGGGCGTCGCAGATGGAGGCAAGCAGCTCCGAGGACGCTTCCTTCCGGCCGCGCTCGACTTCGGACAGGTACCCCAGGGAGACCCGAGCTGTCGCCGACACCTCGCGGAGGGTGCGGCCCTGGCGAAGACGCAGTCGCCGTAGCGCGTCACCAAGCAAGTGACGAAGCAGGACCATCGTCGCGCTCCCTCCCCGAGGCTGATCTACTGACCCTTCTACCGTACCTGCCCGGGAGGACTAGGCGGGAGAGGGCACAGCCGCGTGTTCACAGACACGTAACGTAACACTGTAATCAGCGGGGGTCTTCCCGCAACCCGTTAACTAGCAGGGACAACGTCTGACGCACGGTCTCCTCGCGTACCCGCTGGCGGTCGCCGCGCAGCTGCAAACCTCGTCCCGAGCCCCCGGTCGGTCCGACGACCGCGATGAAGACAGTCCCCGCTGCCTTGCCGTCGGCAGGACCTGGCCCGGCGACTCCGGTGGTCGCGATGCCGTAGGTCGCACTGAGCACCCGGCGCACCCCGGCAGCCATAGCCGCGGCAACGTCCGGGTCGACCGGGCCCTGGCGGGCCAGCAGATCCGCCGGCACGCCGAGCAGCGCCTCCTTGACATCGGTCGCGTAGGCCACGACACCGCCACGAAGTACCACCGACGCCCCGGACACGCTGGTCAGCGCCCCGCTGACCAGGCCGCCGGTCAGCGACTCGGCCACCGCGACAGTGCGCCCGCTCGCCGTAAGCAGCTGGACGGCCAGCCGAGCGAGCTGTCCGATATCATCCGGTTCGGCGGCGGCCAGGCTCACCGCACGGCCCGGCGCAGCCGCATCGCCCTGAGGGTGTAGTCCGCCCCGGTCACCACCGTCACGACCAGGGCCGCCCCCATCACGGTCACCCGCAGCAGTTCGATGTGCCAGGGCAGCACGTACAGGCTGATGGCGATGATCTGCAGCACCGTCTTGGCCTTTCCGCCCCTGCTCGCTGCGATCACGCCTCGCCTGATGACCCAGAATCGCAGCGCTGTGACAACCAGCTCCCTGACCACGATGACGGCAGTGATCCACCATGGCAGCTCGCCCAGGTAGGACAGCGTGATCAGTGCGGATCCGGTCAGCGCCTTGTCGGCGATCGGATCGGCGATCTTCCCGAAATCCGTGATCAGGCTGCGTCGCCTGGCCAGCTCGCCGTCCAGCAGGTCGGTGATCGACGCCACGGCGAAGGCGACGAAGGCGATCGCCCGGTCGTCCGTGCCGCCCGCGAGCAGGAACCAGAGGAAGACGGGCACCAGGGCGAGGCGCCCGACGGTCAGGGCGTTCGCGACGTTGACCAGGCCAGGCGCCGCCAGGCTGCCTGTCTCGGCGCTCCTCGCCGCGGGGCTCACGCCCCGCTGGTCACCGCCTGGCGGTGCGCCGGGCCGCGCCGGCACGGTGCCGTCTCCGTCGGTGCCAGGTGCCGCCCAGCTCACCGCTCGCCTGCGTCTCCCGCCAGGGCGGCGCACCGGCCCGCTCGGCCTGGCCGCAGGTCGGCGACGGCCGCGGCGCTCAGGTCGACTCCGTCGCTGCCGGTGACGACCGCCTGCACCAGGTCGCCGACGGCAAGCTGCGACTCGCTAGAAACCTCGGTGGTGCCGTCCACCTCGGGTGCCTGGTGCTCCGCGCGGCCCAGGTAGCCGCCATCCGGCTGTACCTCGTCGATGAGGACAGCCACCTGGCTGCCGATCCGGGCAGAGGCGCGCTCGGCCATGAGCTCGTCCGCCAGGGCGGCCAGATCGTCAACCCGGTCGGCGATCTCGTGCTCGGGCAGCTGGCCGGGCAGCCCCGCAGCTTCCGTGCCGTCCTCGTCGGAGTAACCGAAGATGCCGATGGCATCCAGCCGGGCAGCCGCCAGGAAGTCCTGCAGGTCAGCCACGTCAGCTTCGGTCTCGCCAGGGAAGCCGACGATGAAGTTCGACCGAATCCCCGCGTCCGGAGCGAGCGCCCTGATCTGACCGATGAGCTGCAGAAACCGGTCCCCGTCCCCGAACCTGCGCATGGCCCGCAGCACGGTGCCGCTGGCGTGCTGGAAAGACAGGTCGAAGTACCGCGCGACCCCTGGCGTTCCGGCGAGCACCCGGACGAGGCCCGACCTGACCTCCGCGGGCTGCAGGTAACTCACCCGGACGCGGCGGATGCCCGGCACATCGGCGAGTCGCGGCAGCAGCGACTCCAGTAGCCGCAGATCGCCGAGGTCCTTGCCGTAGGACGTGGAGTTCTCGCTGACGAGCAGGAGCTCACGCGTCCCGTGATCGGCTAGCCAGCCGGCTTCGGCCAGTAGGTCGGCGGGCTGCCGGGACACGAACGCGCCGCGAAATGCCGGGATCGCGCAGAACGTGCAGCGGCGATCACAACCAGAAGCGATCTTGAGTGGGGCTACCGGACCGCTC
>JASHSZ010000254.1 GCA_030040815.1 Streptosporangiaceae bacterium | reverse complement strand
CGTCCACGACCCACGGGGCGTGCCTGACCTGGCCGAACGCCAGGATGGCGGCCTCGCCCGGGGTGAGGATCGGGGTCCCGGCGTCCACCCCGAACACTCCCACATTGGTGATCGTGATGGTGCCACCCGACAGGTCCGCCGGAGTCGCCTTCCCGGCCCGCGCCGTCTCGGCGAGCTGTGCCAGCGCCGTGGCGAGCCCGGCGAGGCTCAGCGCCTGGGCGTTCTTGACGTTCGGCACGATGAGCCCACGCCCGGTGGCGGCGGCGATGCCGAGGTTGACGTAGTGCCTGACGACGATCTCCTGCGCGGCCTCATCCCAACTCGCGTTGATCAGCGGATGCCGGGCAGCGGCGATGATTAGCGCGCGCGCGACCAGCAGCAGCGGCGAGACCCGCACGCCCTCGAACTCCGGCACGGCGCGCAGGCGCGCGGCCGCCGTCATCGTCTCGGTGACGTCAATCTGCAGGAACTCGGTGACGTGCGGCGCCGTAAACGCGCTCGCTACCATCGCAGCGGCGGTGTGCTTACGCACGCCGCGGATCGGTATCCGCTCCTCCCGTTTTTCCGGCGCCCCGACTGCCGCGATCCCGGTCGGCGCAACAAGCCGAGGGGAGGGAACGGCGCCGACGGTGCTGACCGCCGCGGCCCGCTCGACGTCGTCTCTGGTTATCGAGCCGTCTCGCCCGGTCCCTGTCAGTCCCGCGAGGTCGATGCCGAGGTCCCTGGCCATCTTCCGCACCGGCGGCTTGGCCAGCGCCCTCCCCGCCCTGCCGTTTACAGCGACGCCAGCCGCGGTCTCGTTCACAGATCCGGTCGCGGCAGCCGACCCGACCGCGGCGCCAGCGTCGGGTGGCGCAGGCGGCTGGGAGGCCCTTGGCGTCTTGCGCGGGCGTCGGGTGGTCCGGCCAAGCTTCACTCCGTACCCGACCAGCACGGCCTGCCGCTCGGCCTTAGGCGCCGGGCTGCCGATCATGCCCGGCTCTACCGCGCCTTCGACGGGCGGCGCGGGCACCAGGTCCTCGGCCTCGGTGACCAGCCCTGCCGGCGGGGCGGCGGCTTCGGCGCCCGGACCGGTGTCCACCGTGATGATCGGCGTGCCTACGTCGGCGGTCTCGCCCTCCGGGACCAGCAGGGCGGCGACGACGCCGGCGTACGGGCTCGGCAGCTCCACGACGGCCTTGGCGGTCTCGATCTCGACGATGATCTGGTTGACGGTGACCGGGTCACCCGGCTTGACGTGCCACCGGACGATGTCGGCTTCGGTCAGGCCCTCGCCGACGTCAGGGAGGCGGAACTCCTTGAGATCTGCCATCAGGGTCCCCTCAGTAGCCGAACGTGCGGTCGACGGCGTCCAGGACCCGGTCCAGGTCGGGCAGGTAATACTCCTCGATCCTCGACGGCGGGTACGGGGTAGTCGGCGCGCCGACGCGCAGCACCGGCGCCTCGAGGTTGTAGAAGCACTCCTCGCTGACCCTAGCGGCGATCTCCGCGCCGATGCCGCCGGTCACCACGGCCTCGTGCACGACCACGCACCTGCCGGTCTTGCGGACCGAGGCGAAGATCGTCTCGGTGTCCAGCGGCGCTAGCGACCGCAGGTCGACCACCTCGACCGACCGGCCGTCGCCGCTGGCCGCGACCGCTGCCTCGGTGCAGGTCCGGACCATCGGGCCGTAGCACAGCACCGTCACGTCGCTGCCGGGGATCAGAACCCTGGCCTCCTCCAGCGGGAGCGCGTCAGCCACGCCGCGGTCGACGTCGACGTCTGCCTTGTCCCAGTACCGGCGCTTGGGCTCGAAGAAGAGCACCGGGTCGTCGCTCTCGGCGGCCTGCTGGATCATCGTGTATCCGTCGGCGGGGCCGCCGCACGAAACCACCCGCAGACCCGGGGTGTGGGCGAACAGCGCCTCGGGTGATTCGCTGTGGTGCTCGACCGCACCGATGCCGCCGCCGAACGGGATCCGGACCACGACCGGCAGCCGCACCGGCCCACGGGACCGGTACCGCATCTTGGCCAGCTGGCTCACGATCTGGTCGAAGGCGGGGAACACGAAGCCGTCGAACTGGATCTCGCAGATCGGCCGGTAGCCTCGCAGCGCCAGGCCGATCGCCGTACCGATGATGCCCGACTCGGCCAGTGGTGTGTCGATGACCCTGGCCTCGCCGAAGTCCTTCTGCAGCCCGTCGGTAACCCGGAAGACACCACCGAGCTTGCCGACGTCCTCGCCCATGATCAGGGCCTTGGGGTTGTTCTCAAGCGCCTTGCGCAGGCCCTCGTTGAGCGCCCTGGAGAGGGTGAGAGTGGTCATCGGCCCTCCTCGGCGGCGGCAAACGAGTCCAGGTAAGCAGCGAACTCGGCGCGCTCGCGAGCGAGCTGGCGGGTATCGCTCGTGAGCACGTCGTCGAACATGGACACCGGCTCCGGGTCGGACATCTGCTGGCAGGCCGTCCGCACCGATGCGCCCACCCGCGCTGCCTCGGCGTCGACCTCGTCGAAGAAGCTCATCTCTGCTTGCCCGGTGCGGATCAGATACTGCTTGACCCGCTCAATAGGGTCTTTGAGCTTCCAGGACTCAATTTCAGCCGACAGCCGGTACCTGGTCGGATCGTCGGTGGTGGTGTGCGCGCCCATCCGATAGGTGAACGCCTCGATGAGCGTAGGGCCCTGGCCCTCCCGGGCTGCCTGCATGGCCTTGCGGGTGACAGCGAGGCAGGCCAGCACGTCGTTGCCGTCCACCCGGATGCCGGGGAAGCCGAATCCGGCGGCGCGCCTGTACAACGGCGTTCGGGTCTGGCGCTCTAGCGGTTCGGAGATTGCCCACTGGTTGTTCTGGCAGAAGAACACCACCGGTGCGTTGTTGACTGCCGCCCAGATGAATGCCTCGTTGACGTCGCCCTGGCTGGTCGCGCCGTCGCCGAAATACGCGATGACGGCCTCGCCGTCCTCGCCGACCGCGCCGTCCCGCTGGATGCCCATGGCGTAGCCGGTGGCGTGCAGCGTCTGACTGCCGATCACAATCGTGTACAGGTGGAAGTTGTGCGCGGTCGGATCCCAGCCGCCATGGCTGACGCCGCGGAACAGCTCGAACAGCTTTATCGGGTCCAGGCCGCGGCACCAGGCCACGCCGTGCTCGCGGTAGGTCGGGAAGGCCATGTCGCGCGGGCCGAGCGCCCGCCCGGACCCGACCTGTGCGGCCTCCTGACCCAGCAGCGAGGCCCAGATCCCCAGCTCGCCCTGGCGCTGCAACGCGATCGCCTCGAAGTCGATCCGTCGCACGATTACCAGGTCGCGGTAGAGGGCCCTGACTTCGGCCGTTGAGAGCTCCAGGGGATAGTCCGGGTGCTCGACCCGCTCCCCCTCGGGGGTAAGGAGCTGAATCAGCTCAGGCGAATCGGGCTGCCGTGCTGGCTCGCGGGCCGGTGGTACCCGGCCCGCAGAGCGGGCGGCGCGTCCGGCATCTTTGACGGCCACGTGCCACTCCTCGCATGCTCACGTTTCCGGCCAGGGTAACCCGGACCGGCCGTTCATCCGTCGTGACGGCGTGAACAGTACTCTCGCAGAGCCCTGACTGGTCAAGGGCTGGTACCGCAAGGCCGACGATCGTGACGCCCGTCACGAAATCCGGTCATGGCGGCCCACTGCCAGGCTACGTCCTCTCGGCCTGGCAGCCCTACCGCGTGCGGGGCCGCGCGCTCGCGTACTGTTCGGGAGGTGCCCAGCTTCGTCGTCAACGTCATGCTCAAGCCGGAGATTCACGATCCCCAGGGCGACGCGATCGCCAGCGCGTGCCGTCGTCTCGGCTTCCCCCAGGTAGCGGGCGTGCGTCAGGGGAAGCGGTTCGTCATCGACGTCACCGAGCCGGTGCGCGAGGAGCGGATCGCCGACCTAGCCGCCGAACTGCTCGCAAATCCGGTCATCGAGGAATTTTCAGTTCATCCCGCCTGAGCCGTCTGAGGAGTCCGCCTCTCGAGCCAAGCCCGGAGCGCACTGCTTCGTCCAGAGATCTCCCTAGTTCATGATTACCGAGCTTCCGTCTGGGAAGCCTTGAGAATGTGAACTGACTGAACCGCGACCGGGCGAGGAGTCGATGCGATCTCGGGCGGTACCCTCCGGGGAGGCAGCGGCGGACGTGGAGTTCTGCCTGGTTCTGCCCAGGGAGTCGCTGAGCGTTCCGGTCATGCGCCGGGTTCTCGGCGATACGCTCACCCGGCTCGGCGTGGACGCGAGCTGCGTCGACGACCTGCTGCTCGCGGTCACGGAAGCGTGCACCAACGTGCTGCTGCACGCCGGTCCTGGTCACGGCTACGAACTGGTGGCTCATGTCGGCACCACCCGGTGCCTGCTTGAGGTCGTCGACAGCGGCAGCGGCTTCGATCCGGCCATGATCAGCCGGCCGCATAAAGGGATCCGGATCCCGCCCTCGGTCCGGCCAGTACCCAGGCTGCGGCGGCAGCGGGCCGGGTCGGCGGCGACCGCTCCGACGTCGCCGAGCATCTTGCGCAGCCGGATCGTCAGGTCGAGACGGCTGGCCAGGGAGCGCTCGATCGCTGAGCTACCTGAGTCCGGTCGCGGCCTGGCAATCATGCGAGCCTGCGTCGACGACGTGACGATGCAGAGCAGCCCTGGCGAGGGAACCGTCGTGTCCCTGCGCAAGCGGATCGCGTGGCGGCGCGACGCTCCACTGGCGCTCGGCGCTGCCACGGAGCTAAGGGACGCCGGGTGAGCGGGTAGCCTGCGAGCATGCGTCGCCGCCGCTCTGCACGCCCATGACGGCCCGAATCGGAGTCGTCACCTTCCCAGGTTCCCTCGACGACCGCGATGCTCGCCGTGCCGTGCAGCGCGCGGCCGCTACGCCCGTCGAACTGTGGCATGACGACGCCAGCCTCCACGGCGTCGACGCGGTCATCCTGCCCGGCGGGTTCTCCTACGGCGATTACTTGCGCTGCGGGGCAATCGCGAGGTTCGCGCCAGTCATGAGGGAGGTCATCGCGGCCGCTGCCAGGGGGCTGCCCGTGCTCGGCATCTGCAACGGCTTCCAGATCCTGTGCGAGGCGCACCTGCTGCCCGGAGCCCTGACCCGCAACGTGGCAAGGCGCTTCATCACGCGGGATGTCCGCATCAGGATCGAGAATGTGACCTCGCCCTGGACCTGCGGGTATCAGGCGGGACAGGAGATCACCGTCGTGCTCAAGAGCGGTGAGGGCGCCTATGTGGCCGACGCGCCGACGCTGGCGCAACTCGAGGCGAACGGCCAGATCCTGGGCCGCTACGTGGGCAGCAACCCCAACGGCTCGATTGGCGGCATCGCCGGCGTGGTGAGCTCGTCCGGAACGGTGGCTGGGCTGATGCCGCACCCAGAGCATGCTATCGACGCTCTCACCGGTCCGTCGGCGGACGGCCTGGCCTTCTTCACGTCGGTGCTGAGTGCCGTAGTAGCCGCATGACCGATCCGGGTGTCACGACGAGCGTGGCCGCTCAGCCAGGCGCTCCGGCACGGCAGGACACGGTCACGGACGCGGCAGCCGCGTCGCATCGGGCCCAGCCGTACGCAGCTCTGGGCCTGACCGCGGACGAGTACGCCAGGATCGGCGCCACCCTGGGCCGCCGCCCCACCGACGCTGAGCTGGCCATCTACTCGGTGATGTGGAGCGAGCACTGCTCGTACAAGTCCTCGCGCAAGCACCTGCGGCAGTTCGCCGACAAGGCTCCGGCGACGGACGTCCTGCTGGCTGGGATCGGGCACAACGCCGGGGTGGTCGACGTCGGCCGTGGCTACGCCGTGACGTTCAAGATCGAGTCGCACAATCACCCGTCCTACGTCGAGCCCTTTCAGGGTGCCGCGACCGGGGTCGGCGGGATCGTCAGGGACATCCTGGCGATGGGTGCGCGGCCGGTGGCCGTGATGGATTCGCTGCGGTTCGGCCCGGCTGACGCTCCGGACACGCACCGGGTGCTGCCGGGAGTCGTCGGCGGTATCTCCTTCTACGGGAACTGCCTGGGGCTGCCCAACGTCGGCGGCGAGCTCGCATTCGACCCGTGCTACCTGGGCAACCCGCTGGTCAACGCGCTGTGCGTCGGCGTGCTGCGGCCCGCGGACCTGAAGCTCGCTGCGGCGACCGGGCCGGGCAACCGGGTGATCCTGCTGGGCTCCCGGACCGGCCCGGACGGCATCGGCGGCGCGTCCGTGCTGGCCAGCGCCTCGTTCGGCGGCACCGGTGAGGGCGCGAAACGGCCAAGCGTCCAGGTGGGCGACCCGTTCATGGAGAAGCTGCTGGTCGAATGCTGCCTGGAGCTCTACCACGCCGGGCTCGTCGTCGGCGTACAGGACCTGGGTGCGGCGGGCGTCGCGTGCTCGACGACCGAGTTGTCCGCGGCCGGTGGCACCGGGATGCTAGTGGCGCTCGATCGGGTACCGCTGCGGGATGCCTCGCTCGGCCCGGCCGAGATCCTGATGAGCGAGTCGCAGGAGCGGATGATGGCGATCGTCACGCCGGCGAATGTCGCGCCGTTCCTGGCCATCTGCGCCAAATGGGACGTGCCCGCGACGGTCATCGGCGAGGTGACCGACACGGGCCGGCTCGAGATGACCTGGCACGGTGCGCTGGTCGTCGATATCCCGCCGAGGTCAGCCGCCGACGACGGCCCGGTCTACGACCGGCCCGCGCGCCGTCCGCACACGCAGGACGCCCTGGTGAGCGATGTGCCCAGTCGGCTGCCGCGGCCCGCCGGACCCGGCGCGGGCAGCACGCTGCGGGCCGACCTGCTGCTGCTGGTGGGCTCCCCCGCGGGCGGCGACAAGGCGTGGGTGACCGAGCAGTACGACCGGTACGTCCGCGGCGACACGGTACTGGCCATGCCCCACGATGCCGGGCTGCTGCGGATCGACGAGGAAACCGGCCTCGGCGTCGCGCTCGCCACCGACGGCAACGGCCGTTACTGCTACCTCGACCCCTACGCGGGCACGCAGCTGGCACTGGCCGAGGCGTACCGGAACGTGGCGGCCAGCGGTGCCAGGCCACTCGCCGTCACTAACTGCCTCAACTTCGGGTCGCCCGAGGATCCGGCGGTGATGTGGCAGTTCACCGAGGCGGTGCGCGGGCTGGCCGACGGCTGCCTGCAGCTCGGGGTGCCGGTAACTGGCGGCAATGTGAGTTTCTACAACCAGACGGGCAGCACCGCAATCCACCCGACGCCGGTCGTCGGGGTGCTCGGCGTACATGACGACGTGCGCCGCCGGGTGGCCTCAGGGTTCAGCCTGCCGGAGGCGACCATCGTGCTGCTCGGGGACACCAGGGACGAGTTCGGCGGATCGCTGTGGGCGTGGCTGCGGCACCGTCACCTCGGCGGCTGTCCGCCGGCCGTTGACCTGCAGGCCGAGCGGTCCCTCGCCGACGTGCTGGTGGCCGCTGCCGCCGGGCAGCTGATCACCGCGGCGCACGATCTGTCCGACGGCGGGCTGGCGCTGGCGCTGGCCGAAGCGTGCCTGACGGGCGGCACCGGCTGCTCGGTCACGCTGCCTGGCGACGCCGCCACGTTCCTGTTCAGCGAGACCGCGGCGCGCGCAGTCGTCGCGGTGCGGCCCGGCGCCGAGACGGCGTTCCGCCAGCTCTGCACGGCGAACGGCGTGCCGGCTGCCGCCGTCGGACGCACCGGCGGCACTGCGATGGAGATCGTGGGCTGCTTTGCTGTATCGCTGGCCGAGCTGGCCGACCTGCACAGCAAAGCGCTACCCGCGCTGTTCGGCTGACTCGTGCGGCCGTCTACCCGGCTAGCCTGCGTTCCACCAGAACGCCACGAGCTGGTTCGTCGTGGCCGCCGTCGTGCAGCCGGACAGGCCGGCGCCCCAGACCGGGCCGGGCAGCTCGCTGCGCTCGGTGAGGCACGACCGGTCGGCCACGTTGGCGTACCGGTAGAAGCTGTGCCCTTGCGTTAGCGTGGCGGACCCAAGGCGTCGCCAGCGCTGGCTTGCCTGCAGGTCACAGTGCTGCAGGACCAGCCTCGTCCGGCTCGCCGAGCCTGCCGCGCCCAGACAGTCGTCACTTGGGAGGAAGATGAAGATGTAGCTGCCGCCGGACATGAAGTCAGCGGTCCACTGGCCGGAGCCGGATTGCTGCTCGGCCTGGCTGACCGGGCTGAACGTGGGCGTCTCCCGCCTGCCGAGCAGCTGAACGAGCTGGCCAGCCGAGCCGGGCTGTGCATTCTCGGCGACCAGGCCGACGGTCTGGGCGGTGACGACGCGGGTGGACAGCGTCGTGGCGTGGGCGCCAGGCGGGTGCAGGGTCACCAGGTATCCGGTGACCGCCCCGGCGGCGAGCACCACGATGACACCGATCCCGGCCAGCCTGGCCAGCCAGGAGCCGCGGGAGCGACCCCCCACTGTACGGCGCTGACCTGGCATATCGAACGAATACCGCTGCTTGGCCTGTGTGGTAGCCAGATAGCAGAAAATGCCGGAAGAATTTTCGCCTGCAGCGCTCTCGGCTACCCTACAGCCGTGCCAGCGCGCGGCCCGGATCTCGCCCGGCTACTCGGCGCAGTCAACGAGCAGCGAGCTGCGCTCGGCGAAGAGCCCTTTCGCGGCCTGGTGACCGAGCGGACGCTGGGCGCCGCGAGCCTGGCCGCGGTCATCGCAACCGCGGCCGCGGGCATCGAGCCGCTGCGGCCCGCACTACGGGCCGCGGTCAGGTACACGCTGGGCCTGCTCGCCGAGCGGGCGCCCGGCAGGAGCGTGGAGGTGCGGGTGCCGCCGCTTGCCGCCGTCCAGTGCGTGCCGGGTCCCCGGCACACCCGCGGCACACCGCCGAACGTGGTCGAGACCGACCCCGTCACCTGGCTTGACCTCGCCACCGGGAGGCTGACCTGGGCCGCGGCTATCGCTGGCGGCCGCGTGTACGCCAGCGGCCAGCGCGCCGACCTGTCTGATTATCTGCCGTTGGCGACCGGGGGACTCGGCGGGGCCGCCAGTCACTAGGCGCCCTCTCGCCTAGACTTGACAGGTGATCAAGCCTGACGGCCGTCTGTCACACGATCCTGATCCCGCGGACGGGCTTCCCAGGGATGCGTGCGGCGTTTTCGGGGCCTGGTGCCCTGGCGAGGACGTGGCCAAGCTCACCTACTACGGGCTCTACTCGCTGCAGCACCGGGGGCAGGAGTCAGCTGGCATCGCCGTCAGCGACGGCTCGCGGATCGTCGTATACAAGGACATGGGCCTGGTCGCGCAGGTCTTCAGCGAGTCCGTCCTCAACACGCTGCACGGCTACATCGCCGTCGGGCACTGCCGGTACTCCACCACCGGTTCCTCGGTCTGGGAGAACGCGCAGCCGACGTTCCGCGCCACCCCATCGGCAAGCCTCGCCCTCGGTCATAACGGCAATCTGATCAACACGCGCCAGCTGGCCAGCCTGCTGGGCGGCCGCGAGACGGGTCAGGCCGGGCGGGCCACGTCGGACACCGACGTACTGACGGCGCTATTCGCTGCCGGCGGCGCCGGGATCGGCGGCAGCGGCTACCTCGCCGACGGCGGCCATCCCGGCGTCGAGGCCGCGGCGCTGGCGGTGCTTCCGCTCGTGCGCGGCGCGTTCTCGCTCGTCTTCATGGACGAGCAAACCCTGTACGCGGCCCGTGACCCGCACGGATTTCGCCCGCTGGTGCTGGGCCGGCTCGCCGGGGGCTGGATTGTCGCTAGCGAGACGGCGGCCCTGGACATCGTGGGCGCCTCGCTCGTCCGCGAGATCCAGCCTGGTGAGCTCGTGGCGATCGACGAGCAGGGCGTCCGATCGCATACCTTCGCGCCCGCGCTGCCGCGCGGATGCCTGTTCGAGTACGTCTACCTGGCCAGGCCGGACACCACGATCTCCGGGCGCAGCGTGCAAGCGACCCGGGTCGAGGTGGGCAGACGGCTGGCCGTCGAGCATCCAGCGTCTGCCGACCTGGTGATTCCGGTACCGGAATCCAGCACTCCGGCCGCGATCGGGTATGCGCAGGCCAGCGGCATCCGCTACGGCCAGGGTCTGGTCAAGAACTCCTACGTCGGGCGCACCTTCATCCAGCCGAGCCAGACGATCAGGGAGCGCGGCATCCGGCTGAAGTACAACCCGTTGCGAGACGTGATCGCCGGGCAGCGGCTGGTTGTGGTCGACGACTCGATCGTGCGCGGCAACACCCAGCGGGCCATCGTGGCGATGCTGCGGGACGCCGGCGCGCGGGAGGTGCACGTCCGCATCTCCAGCCCGCCGGTGGCGTGGCCGTGCTTCTTCGGCATCGACTTCGCAAGCCGCGCCGAGCTCATGGCCGGCAGGCTCAGCATCGACGAGATCAGGGCGTCGATCGGCGCGGACTCGCTGGGCTTCGT
>JASHSZ010000253.1 GCA_030040815.1 Streptosporangiaceae bacterium | reverse complement strand
GGCGGCAGCGAAGTCTCGCACGCGGCGCAGCAGTGCGTCCAGGTCACCCGGCGCCAGCTCCGCCGCCTCGGCGGCATGCCGCTGCGGGCTGCCGTCCGGCAGGTGCGCGGCAAGGGTCCTGGCGATGTCCCGCAGCGCCGCCAGAACCGGGTCAAGGCGGCCGGCGATCCGGGCGCCGCGGCCGGCGCACAGTTGTCCGCACAGCCAGGCCGCCTCATCCAGGCGCTCGGTCAGCAGCGCCCAGGCAGCCTCGCGGTGCGGCATCAGGTAGTCGCTCTCATAGAACAACTCGAAACTCGGCCCCGCGTTCCGGCCCGGAAGCTCATCGCCGACCGGCAGCGACGTGATCAGGTCACCGAGCGGCTCGATCACGCCGATCATCAGCGCGACAGCCGCCTCAGCCAGAACCTGCAGCTGGGCATCGGTCTCCTCGGTGTGGGCGAAGTACCGCTCGAAGATCTGCAGCAAGATCTCATAGCCGACGTTGAACAGATCCGCCACCCGGGCCGTCACACGGTCGGTGATCAGCGGCAGCGCGACGTCGCGCTCGGGCCGGCGCACGTTCGCGGTGACCACCGGGCGGACCGGATCGAAGCCCGGGTCAGCCTCCCGCAGCCGCTGATACTCATCCAGGATCCCGACGAACTGCCCGAAATGGGCGTCCTGCCAGCGGCCTCTGGCGCCCTCGCCCTGCTCCAGGATCTCCTCGATCGCGCGCCTGGCGCTGGCCAGGTCCGTCACCACGATCAGCTCGGGCCAGCCGAAGGACTCCCGGGTCGCCTGAGCTCGCGGCGGGCCGACGAACAGCCACCCCTCGCCGTGCCTGGCCACCAGGTGCTCCAGACCAGCCTCGATCGACCGGTACAGGTGCCCGACCGTCTTGAAGTCCTGGCCCCCCGGCACGATATCTCGCTCGCTCATCACCGCAGCGGCCCGCTCGGCCGCAGCCAGACCGTCAGCATCGGCAAGGTCCATGCCCTCGGGGCGCTCGAGGAACATGAAATGCCGCAGCGCGCGCTCCCCGAACGGCAGCAGCGCCAGCTCCACGCCCGCCGGGTAATGACTGGCCGGCGCCGGCATGTTCGGCCTTGCCAAATGCGGCGCAGCGCCGACCGCCGACAGCAGGTTATGCACGAGGGCCAGATGCAGCATCTCCTGCGCCGCCACATGAAAGATCTGCTTGCGCCAGCGCTGCACCGCCTCCAGTCCGGCGCCCGACAGGCCCTCATCGGCGGACTGCCTCAGCGAGAAGGCGGCGAACAGATACTGGCACATGATGCCGTGCTCAAGTTCGGCCGCCTCGCACAGCATGTAGATCAGGGCCTCGCGGTGCTCGATCACGAACGGCCCCTCAGGCGCCGCCAGCCCGCCCCTGGTGGCGATCACCTCGGCCAGCCTGCCCCGGCCGCCTGCCTCGCCGCCCGCCGCGTCCCTGCTTTCGCTCATCGGATCCCTCCGTCCCCTTCTGTCGTATCCAGGCGCCCTGTTCATCAACGACCCTCATCGCAGCGGGCTCCCCGTTCCCGCTGCTCGCGGCCCTGCTGCGCTCGCCTGGCACCGGTCCTAGCTCACTCAGTTGCTCGCATTCGTCTCGATAGCCTCTGCCGCAGCCTGACGGTCAGCCCGCCCCCCGACCGGGCTGGGCTCAGTAGCGCAGCGGATAAAGGCCGATCACCTCGGTCTCGATGAGCCCCGCGACCTTCATCGGCAGCCCGTCGGCCACGGACTGCGCCTCCTGCACGTCCCTGACCTCAAGGAACAGCACCGCGCCCGGACCCCCGGGGCTATATGCCTCCAGCAAGGTGCCCGCATCGCGCAACCATGCCAGGCGCTCAGCCTCCGCGGGCAGATGCGCAGCCATGTCCGCGATCGCGGTGCCCGGCGCCAGCCGGCAAATCACCACGGTCCTCACCACCTCGTCCTTTCCGGCCCTGACTCCCCGACCACTCCGAGAACCTCCGCCTGGGTCGCGCCCGGCCGGGCGGGCCGCCTGCCAGGCCGACGTTCTACTGTCCGACTCCAGCGATCGTGCGATCCTCCGCCCGTCATCGCGACGGCGACTCGCATGCCTGCGTCGGCAGCCAACCCGCGGCGTTCCTTATCGCGTCCACACCTGCGAGCTGTCTCGGCGGAAGCGTGATCGCTGCCTGTGCCGCTCATGTCTTCCCTCACATGCTGAGTAGCTCAGTCATCATCGGCGTCGCTGCTTGGCACGCATCCTGTTGCCGGGCGGGTGCCGGCCGTCCGGCACTGCCCCGCCAGCGATGGTCAAGCTGATCGCCGCCTGGGCCATATCAGGGCCCCGTGTCGTTCACGGCTGCCTCCGCGATGCGGCGGTCCTCCGCGGCGGTCATGGCCCCGGCCACGCCGATCGCGCCCGCGACCTGCCCGTTGATCACCACGGGCAGCCCGCCGGCGATCAGCGCCAGCCCGGGCCGGGTCGCGAACGAGGCGACCGCGGCGCCGTCGGATTCGATGGCGCTATAAAACTCATCGGGTGGCATCCCGATCGCCGCCGCGGCGTAGGCCTTGCTCAGCGCGGTCTGGACGCTGACCAGCGCGGCGCCGTCCATCCGCCGGAACTCCTTCAGCACGCCCGACTCGTCAACAAGCGCCACGCTCACCGGTACAGCCGCGGACCGCGCCGCAGCGACGGCCAAGTCCACGATCCGTCGTGCCTCGGCGGCAGTGACCGTTGGCCGCCACCTGTCATCGTCTTTTTTGCTCGCCACGACTGCTCCTTCCGCCGCCCGCACCTTGCGTTCTTATCGGTCGCGGCCACAGTCCCTCCCGCCAGGGCGCGGCTGGCGTGCCGGGGGTGGCTTCGTCAAGCGGACTCGGCCCGCATGCACCCCAGAGCCATCCAGGTGCTGCGCATCGTCGAGGTTCTTGCTGCCTATCGCGTCGATGAATCCCCGGCAGATGTCCGCTGTCGCGTTCATGAGTCACCTGCGCGGATGGTGAGGCTTGTGCGGGCCGGGCGGCGCATCCGGCCGCTGAGCGGCAGGGTTAGCGAAGCGGCGATGATCCACAGGGTCTGCATGCCGACCAGCACGTTGATCGCCGCGCCGACCGGGCCGTTGTTGTTGGCGGTGACCGTGTACAGCCCGGCCAGGCCGAGGATCGGGGCGACGACCCCGAAGCTGACAGCCAGCAAGGCGAACGGGCGAGGCAGCACCTGTGTGCGCAGCAGGATCAGGCCGAGCGGCAGGAAAAGGGACGGGGCCAGCAGGAACACGTGCTCGACTGCGGCGAACAAGCCGTAGGCCGCCAGCGCAGTTGGGTCCTGCCGCGGGCCGAGCGCGGCTGACTGGGCTATCGCGATCAGCATGACGTCGTAGACCAAGCTCACCACCAAGACGGCCGCCGAGGCCAGAGTCGTGACCCTGCCTGCCAAGCCCGCCCTGGGGCCGGCCAGGTAGACCAGCGCCAGGACGAAGATCACGAATAGCAGCGTGCCGGTGGCCTCCAGCCATGCCGCGGCCAGCATGGTGTGGTGATGGCTGGCCACATAATGCGCCAGCGCCGTCACCGGCGCATCCAGCCCGGGAGGGGGCGGGAGGATGGCGAAGGAGCAGCCGAGGGCTGACGCTCCCGCGAACCCTGCGGCACCGGCCAGCAGCGTCCATCTTGCCGAGACTGCAGGGGGGCCGGCCGCCAGCCCAGGAACAGGTGACCGCGGGCATGCGGCCACGGTCGGCTCGCTCGAATGTGCGCTGGGTGGCATCGGGGTCCCTCCCTCCGGGCTCAGGTCTGCTAGACTAGCAAGCAGCTTAATCTTCTTATTACTAGATTGGCAAGCTACAATGGCACGCGCGCTTCCCGCTCAGGTGACCGCTAGCCTGCGCGCGCTCAGCACCGAGATCGACCGGCTCGACGAGGCGGCCGCGGACCGCTACGGGCTCAACCGCACAGACATGCGCGCCCTTGACATCGTCGGGCGTGTCGGCCCGCTGGCCCCGACCGCGCTAGCCAGGATGCTCGGCATCACCACCGGGGGCGTCACGAGCGTGCTGGACCGGCTCGAGCGGGCCGGTTACATCCGCCGCAGGCCCGACCCCGGCGACCGCCGCCGCGTCGAGGTAGAGGCCACCCAGGCCACCCAGGCGCGCGACCAGGAAGTCTTCGGCGACCTCATCCGCAAGACGAGCGGCTTGCTGGCCACCTATACCGACGACCAGCTCCTGATCATCGACGACTTCCTCACCCGAACACGCGAGCTCACCGCCGCATACGCCGACGCGCTCACCAAATCCGATGACAGCACCGCGGCCGAGCGCGGCCGAGCGCGCTAGCGGCCGGTCCCGGCAACTGCCGGGGCGGGGGACCGGAAGCAGCATCCTCCGGCCCCCCGCGCGGTCAGCCCTGACCGAGGTAGAAGATGACCTGCTCCGTCTTGATCTTGCCGTGCTCGTCCAGGAGGTACAGCCGGGCGCACGGCGCGGTCGTTCCGGCGCCGAACGGGCCTCCCGCCATCTTCACCGTCAGCGTCAGCAGCGCGTTGCGCTCGTCGCCAGTACTGGCGAGAAGGTGCAGGCTGCCCGGCACGACAGGCTCTGCGTAGGCGATCAGGCCCTCCATGTAGCTGGCGGCCCCAGTGAGATTGGTCTCCGGCATGGCCGGGTTGGTCGAAGTTGCGGTGACCTTGACATCGTCGGCGAGCATCCTGCGCGCGGCATCGAAGTCGTGGTTGCTCCATGCTTCCACGTGCGCTCGGGCGATCACGACGGCTGCTGGCTCGTGGTCGAAAGACATCTGACATCTCCTTCACTGGCTGGTCGAACTCCGGTACTGCTGATCAAGACGGCGGCCTGCGAGCAAAACTGGGCGGCGCGTGGGCGCCCAGTCTCCGCTCGCCCGACCGTCTGTATTGGCCCGCGGCGACGCCAGATGCGGCAAGGGCGGACGCGGTGATGGCGGATGGGAGGGGTGCGAAGATGACGGCAGACTTGCTCGCCCAGGCACAAGCCGGCGACGGCGATGCGTTCGCTGAGCTGGTCCGGCCCTACCAGCGCGAGCTCCAGGTCCACTGCTACCGGATTCTTGGCTCGGTAGCCGATGCCGAGGACGCCCTGCAAGAGACGGTCCTGGCCGCCTGGCAGGGCCTTGCTGGGTTCGAAGGACGCGCATCGCTGCGGACCTGGCTGTACCGGGTCGCCACCAGCCGCTGCCTGGACGCGCTGCGCTCGGCCCGGCGGCGGCCGCCGGTCAGTCCGCCGCCGGAACACATGACCGGGCTGCAGCCCCCCGAGCCGACCCGGCTAGGCGAACTGCTCTGGCTCGAGCCCTACCCCGACGCCCTGCTGGAGGGCCTGGCCGACAGCGCACCGGGCCCGGAGGCACGGTACGAGATGATGGAATCGGTTTCGCTGGCCTTCATCACTGCCCTCCAGCAGCTGCCGCCCCGCCAGCGTGCCGTTCTCATCCTGCGCGACGTGCTCGGATTGCATGCCATCGAGGCCGCCCACATCCTGGACGCCAGCGAAGAGTCGGTGACCAGCGCGCTCAAGCGCGCCCGTGCGGCGATGGACCGCCACCAGCGATCGTCAGCTGCGCGAGAGACCGCCCCGCCGCCAGGCTCCGCCGCCGAACGCCAGCTGGTAGAACGTCTGACCAGGGCATTCGAAGCAGCCGACGTCGACGCCATCGTCGCACTGCTCGCCGAGGGCGTCCGGCTGACCATGCCGCCGCTGCCGCTGGAGTACGACGGACGCGAGCTAGCAGTCGAGTTCCTGCGAGCCACAGCGCTCCGGCCCGGCTGGACCGCCCGCCTCATCCCCACCCGGGCCAACGGCCAGCCCGCGTTCGGCTTCTACGCCCGCGACCCGCAGAGCGGCCGCTTCCATACAGTCGGGCTCATGGTCCTCACCCTTGCCGGCACCCAGATCTCGGCAATGACCCGGTTCGACCCCGGCCTCCTGCCCCGGTTCGGACTCCCGCCAGCGCTTCTCAACTAACCGAGTGTCGGCGCTGGGTGTCATGTAGCCGACCCAGTCCAGGCACACATGGCCACGACGAGGCTTCGCCTCCCAGGCGACAGCACGGCCTGCCATGACCAGGGGACTTATCCTTCTGGAGGGCTCGCGTCGGCGCCTGTCGGGCGTGACACCGCAGCGCCAGATCGACTTGATCTCCTTGGTGTTCGCGGCGATCTCGCTCACTGGACCAGCGTGTCCGAGCGTGGTAAGCCATGATGGCTGTGGTGCCGGGGAACGGGCACTTGCCGGCCAAGGTTCAGTTGTGAACTACGTAGCGCATGTTCGGACAAACTAGCTATTCCGGCGCCGGATGCTCGCCGTAACCCGCAGCAGCTGCACTCCCGAGCCCGGTGCGACACGTTGTGTTCGGCTGAGGCAGGGCCTTACGGCAACGACGCGCCCGCGCACCTGTCCGAGCGAGCGCCAGCGCCGCTCAGTGGCGTCAACATCCGTCATGGATCGGAGCATAGGCTCGCATCAGTGATAACCGGCGAAAGGCTTAGGTGCGGTCAGTCGACTGCTGGGACGGCTACTGCATGCCCTCTTTGCGCAGGATCTCGAGTACCGCCTCGGGTGTCATGTCGACCTCCTCGCCTATCTCTTCCAGCGTGAAGCCTTCTTCCCTCATGGCTATGATCCGAGCCCGCTGGGCGGCGTACTCCGACTCGATGGCGTCCTGCTGTTCGTCGTTCCCTGCCATTGCACCCCTCTTCTTGTCGGGCAGTCACCTTCGCAGGATTCCCGAGGATCCAGGTTCCAGACCCTGGCAGCGCCGGCCGCCGCGCACGTCGACGACCCAGCCGATGACGAGAGTCCCGGGGTGGCCAGTGCAAGCAGGTGTCCGAAACCTGGTTCAGTGTTCGTCGTAGTGGCCCTCGTGGGAGGCGTGCCGGTGTCCGTCGTGGACGTAGTCCAGGTGGTCGCCGTGCAGGACGGGGGCGTGACCGCATCCCTCACCGTGAACGTGGGCGTGCTGCTCGGCTGGCTGGTGCATCGGTGACGCGCACTCGTCGTAGTGGTCGCCGTGGCGGAAGTGGACGTGCTCCTCATGGAGGTAGTCAACGTGCCCGTTGTGGCGCACCTGGATATGTCCGCAGTGCTCGCCGTGCTCATGGTCATGGCGCTCAGATGGCCTGTGGCTGGTGGTGTCGCACTCGTCGTAGTGCCCGTCATGGCTGTGGTGCAGATGGCCGTCGTGGACGTAATCGACGTGTCCGACATGTTCGAGCGCCTCGTGCCCGCAGCCAGGTCCGTGTATGTGGGTGTGCTGTTCGTGGATCGAGTGCGTGGTGGCTTCCGTCGTCATCGCTGATCCCTATTCGCTGGTCTTCCCGCAGGTCGGCGCAGGTCTACCCGCTCAAGCCGCCGCACAACCAGC
>JASHSZ010000252.1 GCA_030040815.1 Streptosporangiaceae bacterium | reverse complement strand
CGCCGCCCGCACCTCGCGAGCCTGCTGGCGGTCGCCGTGATAGCGCTCGCCGCCGGGGGCGGCATTGCCTACGTCGCCACCCACTCAGGGAACGGCACCGCCGATGTGTCTTCCCAGGGTGCCGCGCAATCGCCTTCGCCTAGCCCTTCTGCATCGACGCCATCATTCCGCGGCCGTGGCTTCGGTGGCTTCGGTGGTTTCGGTGGTTTCGGCGGTTTCGGCCTAGGTGGCCTCGGCGGGATTGTCCACGGCCAGGTCACCGAGCGCACATCCAGCGGCGGCTACCAGACCGTCGACGTGCAGAACGGCACGGTCACCGCCGTGAGCTCGTCGTCGATCACGGTTGAGAGTGCTGACGGGTACTCGGCAACCTACGTCGTCATCAGCTCCACCGAAGTGAACGCCCAGGCTGCGGGGATCGGCACGGTCAAGGTCGGTGACACTGTTGAGCTCACGGCGACCGTCTCGGACGGCACGGCGACCGCGGCCAGCATCATCGACGTGACGTCGATCCGGTCGAGCCGCGGCTCGTTCAACTTCCCGGCGGGCCCGCCAACTGCCCCTGCGAACTGATCCGCAAGCGGTACGGCTACCTCGCGACCGAACCGGGATCAGGCCACGCGCCGGCCGTGAGCGGATGGCCGCCGATGTCGAGGATGGTCGCTCCCCGCGCAGCCAGCGCGGGCCGGGACGCCCGGTAGTGGTGGCCGCACAGCAGCAGATCCGTCGCGTCTGGCCGGCCGGCCGACGGCGCTAGCACCGCAATCACGGCGGGCAACGCCGCGCAGCAGCACGCGCGGTCTGAGTGGCGTGCGGCTGGAGTGAAGACAGCGACCGGTTCCGGCGCGGGCTGCTGGTCTGCCGCTGGCGGCGCTGTCCGCTGCGCCCGGCCGTGGTAGCTGGGGTGCTGACGCATCGTCACGTAGTCACTATCGCTGTCGTCGGCCGCACCATTACAGCGATGCACGATCCGCTCGTCCGGCTCCGTCGTGGTGACACTGTGGGCCTGCCGGTGCCCAGTCAGCGCCGATGCCGGAGGCCTCGCAGGTTCGGCTGCCGCCGGTGCGGCCGCGGGCCCTGCTCGGGCCAGGCTCGGTCGAGCTGGACGCGCAGTCGGTCCGCGAGCTCGGCAATGGCAGCCGGCATGGTTGCAGCCGTGGCCCGCGCTCGGATCAGCCGGCCGTTGACGCTGACCGTCGCCCATGCGCTGGCAGGATCGGCTACGGCGGGGTCGGGCGCGGTCGTGAGCATGACGCGCGCAAACAGCACCGGCTCGCCGACGTGCCGCAGCAGTGCCGCCACCTTGCGCTGAGCCAGCTCCGGGCAGCCGGCCGGAACCGCGCCCGTCGTTCGTGTCTGCACAAGTTCAGCTTCATTGACGGCCATCACGCACCTCCGAGGTCATTTGGATGCGGGCCGAGTGACCCGCCACAACGCCAACCGCCGCGGCTACCGCAACCGCGCCGCAACTGGGCACGGCAGCGTCCGGGCCGAAACAACCCGCCCGCCGTCGTGCAGGGTTCGCCAGGTCATCTCTTCCAGCAGGTCCGGGACAGGCCGCGAGGCTGCACCCCAGTCGCAGCAGCCGTCGCCATTGACGCTGAGCACGTCGCATCGCTCGCAGTGAAAGCCCGGCACGACCGTCTCGTCGCGAAGGAGCAGCAGATCGGCGATGTCGGCATTGACCACGTCGAGGCAATCGTCGAGCCCGACCGCTGTCGCGATGCCCGGCGCCGGCGTCATGACGGCCTCGACCAGCTCGCGTTCGAACTGCTGGGCCCAGTGCGCGATGACCGGGGTTGCGAGCGCACGCGCTCGGACCAGGGTCAGGTGATGCGGATCGGCGGCGAAGCCGCCCGCGTAATCCTTGCGCACAGCTGCCGGCAGCAGCGCGAGCAGATGAGTGATGCTGTCGGCATACCCGCCGATCACGACCGGCTGTGAACCGCCGGCGCGGGCCTGGTGGTCGAGGATCGCGGCCGCGTCCTGGTAGAGGTGCCCGCCACGCTCGGTCACCCGCTCCAGCAGGTGCGACGGCTCCAGGAGCCATCCACCGAAGCCAGGACTCTGCGTCTTCTCGGCCGGAACCCTGGCCACGAACTCGATCCGGTCCGCGGTCACCGCGAGCAGCCAGGCGTGCCGGTGGTCGATGACTACGACACGATAGTCCGGGTGTCGTTGCAGCGCCGCCAGCAGCGGCCGGACATGCGGCCGGACACCGAGCACGGCGCGGTCGGGGAACCTGCCGGGAAGCGGTATCACCTCGAGCAGGCCGAGTGGCCGGGACACGAAGATGCCGAGCGTCTGGCCCACGTGGTCGCGGGCGTGCGCCGCCACCGCTGCGCGCGCCGCCTGCACGTCCTCGTTCTGCAGCATGCCCGGCGTGACCGCCAACGCGTGCGTGATCAGCTTGTTTGCCCGGCTGGGCAGTTCGCTCAGCTCCGCCGGGGCTGACGGGACGTATAGGTACAGCGACAGCACGATCTCGTCGAGGGCCAGCGTGCTCCGCAGCTTCTCCACTTCGCCGTAGGTAATCACTGGTGCCTCCTCCCCTCGATTCCCATTCGCTGCCGGCCTTAGCCGGTCGGGCCAGAGTCCAAGGACCTGTCCGAACGTCCCAGGACTAGCTCGCAGCTGGTCCTGATTTTGGCGTTCACTCGATCGGGGCCCCAAGGGCGCTGACTGCTGAGTAGGCACGCGGACCGCAGCCCACGTTCCGTGGTCCTTCGCCGGCCATGAACCAGTAGCCGCCTA
>JASHSZ010000251.1 GCA_030040815.1 Streptosporangiaceae bacterium | reverse complement strand
GGGAGGCCGTGGCGCGGGGCCGGGCCCGATGCGCCGGTGCCCGGTCCGTAGGCGACGAGCGCCACGGTGGCGCTCACCGCCGCGCCTGCGGCTGCCGCGCAGACTCCCGCGCGCATGCGACGACGTCCGTCGCGCACCGGATCACACTCCTCGCGCCACGACCGATCCGGCTGGCCCGCCATCCACGATGCCCGCGTCTGGCGCACACGTCTACACCCCGGCAAGACCCGATCATCGTCCAGCGCACGGCAGTTGAACCCGACGAGATGGCAAACCCTCGGCGAAATTTTCCGCGGTGCCGTCCCGCGCCACCCGCGGCGCGGGCGTCGATTGCTCGCTAACTCAGCGCGGCGCGCAGGTCGCCGGTGTCCGTGACCGGCGCCCGGCAGGTGAAGTTCCGGCACACGTAGGCGGCAGCCTTGCCGTCGACCGGGCCGCGGCCCTGCAGCAACGGGATCAGCGCGCCGTCGGCGCCGGTGACGTCGCTGCAGGCGATCACCGCGCCAGGCGGGGCGGCGGCCAGGGCGGTCTGGTGCAGTTCGTCTCGCTGCCGCGTCGGCGGCCCGACGACAGCGATCTCCGCCGGGCCCGACAGCACCGCTTCGGCCACAGCGAGCCCGGCTCCGGCGGCCCGCGGGTACCTGCCCGCCAGCGCAGGTACCGCTGCTAGCGCCGCGACCGCCGCCTCGCGGTGCTCGGCTGACCCGGTCAGCGCCGCATAGCTGAGCAGCGCATCGGCGGCAGCGAAGGTGCCCGACGGGCTTGGCCCGTCCGCGACGTCCGACGGCCGGTAGATGAGCCGCTCGCTGTCATCGGCAGTGTCATAAAAGCCCCCGGTCCCGGTCCCGAACCTGGCGAGCACAGTGCCGAGCAGCTCGCCTGCTACTACGAGCCACCGGGCCGCCGACTCGCTCGCCGTGGTGATGCCTGCAAGCGCTATCAGGCCGGCGGCGACGCAGCCATAGTCATCTAGCACGCCTGGCGTGCCCGAGGCCAGGCCGTCGCGGGACGTCCGGGTCAGCCGGCCGGCGTTCAGGTGCACGCCGACCAGGAGCTCGGCCGTGGCTGCCGCGGCTGCGGCGAAGTCCGGCCGGGCGAAGAGCAGGCCCGCCTCCGCAAGGGCCGCGACCGCCAGCCCGTTCCAGGCGGCCACGACCTTGTCGTCGCGGCCGGGCCTGGGCCGCTGCGCGCGCGTCGCCAGCAGCCGAGCCCGCACCTCGCCGAACCGACGGGGATCTGGCGGGTCTGCGCGCAGTTGCAGCACCGACGCGCCATGTTCGAAGGTGCCGGCTTCGGTGACGCCGAAGACCGCGGCGGCGTAGTCACCGTCGTCCGGGCCGAGCGCGGCGGTCAGCTGAGCCGGCGTCCAGACGTAGTAGGCGCCTTCGCCGCCCTCGCTGTCGGCGTCGATCGCCGCCGCGAAACCACCCTCGGCGGTCTGCATCTCCGCCAGGAGCCAGTCGCAGGTCTCGATCGCCACTCGCCGGGCGAGCCCGCTGCCGGTTCGGCGCCACAGGTGTGCGTAGACGCTGGCCAGCAGCGCGTTGTCGTAGAGCATCTTCTCGAAGTGCGGCACGACCCAGTCCGCGTCCACGCTGTAGCGGGCGAACCCGCCGACCAGCTGGTCGTACATGCCGCCCCTGGCCATCGCGTCCGCGGTGACCTTGCTCATCGCCAGTGCCTGATCAGCGCTGCTCCCGGTGACCCGCTCGCTGTGCCGGAGCAGGAACTCCAGCACCATCGACGGCGGGAATTTCGGTGCGCCGCCGAACCCGCCGCGGCCCGCGTCGAAGTCGCGAGCGAGAGTCGTCACCGCGCCGTCGCACGCGTCGGCCAATCGAGCATCAGCTGACCCACTGGCGCCGGTCGCGAGATCAGCCAGTGGCACTGGCCCGGTCACGTCGCCGGGCTCGGGCGGCTCGTCCCCGGCCGCAACCCGCGGGTCCTGCCGGGCGCCCGGCTCGCCGGGCAGATCGGCTCCGGCTAGCGTCCGAGCCTGGCTCGCAAGCGCCGCGGTGATCTGGCCGGCCTGCGCCGCGACCTGGGCCCGGTCATCCCGCCACGCCCGGGCAACGCCGAGTACGAGCCGCTGGAACTGTGCCCGCGGGATATAGGTGAAGCACAAGAAGGGCTCCCGATCCGGTGTCAGGAACACCGTCATCGGCCAGCCGCCCTGCCCGGTCATCGCTTGAGTGGCGGCCATATACACGCTGTCGACGTCGGGCCGTTCCTCCCGGTCAACCTTGATAGCGACGAGGTGGTCGTTCATGAGCGCGGCCGTCTGCTCATCCTCGAATGACTCGTGCGCCATGACGTGACACCAGTGACACGCTGAGTAGCCGACTGACAGCAGGACCGGCACATCGCGCTCGGCAGCCGCGCCGAACGCCTCGTCGGACCATGGCCACCAGTCGACCGGGTTGTCCGCGTGCTGCAGGAGATACGGGCTGGTCGCGCCCCGAAGCCGCTGTGCCATAGCCCTATCCTGCCCCGGCTCGGCCGGCCGCGGTCCGCCCGGGCACGTTCCCGCTGACCGACAGGCACGGCACGGTGTTTGTCGGCTTTCGACTCTGGCGTGATGCTGTGGATTAGCTGACAATCGGGCCGGGACGCTGGCGAGGCGCCGCAGGCCACGCGATGCTAGAGGGAACGTTATGGTCATGAGTGTCGTTATCCGGCGCCCGGCTGTCGCGCCGCTCCCGGTGCTACACGCTGAGCCATGACGACGGCCAGCGCCGGTACACTGCCAGCGGCTTTCCGGTAAGTTCTGCTCACCGGAACCCTCGGGAGGTTGCGGAGCGGTAACCAGCGGCGTCGATCGAGCGGTAGAGCACACGTTTGGAGCAGCTATGCGCGTACTGGTTCTCGGCGGCGACGGATTCTGTGGCTGGCCCACGTCGCTCTACCTGTCCGACCAAGGGCACGACATCACCATCGTCGACAACCTGAGCCGCCGGAAGATCGACGTGGAGCTCGAGGTCGAGTCGCTCACGCCGATCCGTCCGATCCACGACCGGCTGGCAGCGTGGCAGCAGGTGTCCGGCCGCTCGATCGGCTTCGTGAACGTCGACCTGGCCACCGAGTATGACCGACTCGCTGACCTGCTCCTGAGCCTCAGGCCGGACGCCATCGTGCACTTCGCCGAGCAGCGCGCCGCGCCCTATTCGATGCGGACCGAGAAGACCAAGCGCTACACGGTGGACAACAACGTCCGCGGTACCCACAACCTGCTCACCGCGCTGGTCACGACCGGCGTCGATGCATCGCTCGTGCACCTCGGCACGATGGGCGTGTACGGATACGGCTGGTCGGGCAGCGCGCCGATTCCGGAGGGCTACCTCGCGGTGAAGGTGCCGACGCCCGACGGTGAGCTGGAGCGGGAGATCCTGCACCCGGCCAATCCCGGCTCGGTCTACCACCTGACCAAGACCCTGGATCAGCTGCTGTTCTCGTTCTACGCCTCCAATGACCGGCTCCGGATCACTGACCTGCACCAGGGCATCGTGTGGGGAACGCAGACCGACCAGACCGCGCAGGACGAGCGCCTGATCAACAGGTTCGACTACGACGGGGACTACGGCACCGTGCTCAACCGCTTCCTCATGCAGGTAGCCATCGGGCATCCGCTGACGGTGCACGGTACCGGCGGTCAGACGCGCGCGTTCATCCACATCCGCGACACGGTCCGGTGCATCGAGATCGCCCTCCACAACCCGCCGGCCGCCGGCTCCAAGCCGCTCGTGCGCAACCAGGTCACCGAGACGCACCGCCTGATCGACCTGGCCAAGATGATCAGTGACATGACCGGCACGGAGATCGCCTACCTGCCTAACCCCCGCCGCGAGGCCGACGAGAACGAGCTCAGCGTCCGGAACGACCAGTTCCTGGCTCTCGGTCTTGAGCCGACCACGCTGTCGCAGGGGCTGCTCGAGGAGATCACCCAAATCGCCGCCAGGTACCGGTCCCGGGTGGACCCGCGCAAGATCATCGCGCGCTCGGTGTGGCGCGCCGGGATGGAAACGGCAGCTGACCTCATGACCGAGCTGCCTGACCCAGTAGCGCGACCGCGGTCCGGCGGCGGTGGCTAGCGGGCGGGCAAATCCGACGGCCCGACGTGGCGGGTCAGCCAGTCGCTCAGCGGCTGTACGGCGGCGAGAAAGCCGGCCACCTCGCCGCGAGCAGCCGCGGTGCCGAGCCACGGCTCGACCGGCCAGTGTTTCCACGCGTACAGGCCCTTCTGCCGCAGCAGGTCCGCCCGCGGGTGGTCGGCCGGGTAGCCGACCGGCACCCTCTTCAGCGCTTCGTGGCCCTGCACGCTCGCGCCCTCCGCGCGCAGCGCGTCGACAATCTTCTCTAGGCCGTCACCGGTGGCGTCCGCCGCGACCGCGCTGCGATACCGGTCGAGCTGGTCGGCGCCCATCTCGTGCAGGCCGCGCCCGGCACCGAGGCCATCGGCCGACAGTCGCACGTAACCGTCGCCGATGACAGCGGCGATCTCAGTCTTGTACGGCGACTTGTCCTTGCTGAACCGGACGTCGCGGTACGGGCGGAAGATCTTCGACTCCCCCGGCTCTGGCTCCAGCTCCGCCGCCAGCTCGCGCATCGGCGCGAGCACGCACGTCTCGTAGATGTCCTTGTGCGCCAGCCAGTACGACTTCGTGTTATCGGCCGCGAGGCCCTCGAAGAACTCGAGCGCCTCGGCTGGCCAGCCTTCGAATGCCATCTGCCGACCTCCTGCCAGCCCTGCCGCTTCCGATTGCCGGCTCCTTAGGGTGCGAGGCTCATTCTGCTGCATGTAGCCCAGGCCGACCGGTCAACTCGAGATGGGCTGCCGCACCGAGCCTGCCGCGACCGCCGGACCGGCCGCCCCGCCGTCGTCCTCGCGGATGCCGTACCGCGCGTACAGCCGTCGTAGCGGCCGCGGGGCCCACCAGTTGGCGCGGCCGAGCAGCCGCATCGTCGCGGGCACCAGCAGGACGCGGACGATCGAGGCGTCGATGACCAGCGCTACGATCATCCCGACGCCGAGCAGCTTGATGAACGTGATGCCGGACGCCGAGAACGCACCCACGACGATCACCAGGAGCAGCGCTGCGCTTGTGATGATGCCGCCGGTGCGCTGCAGCCCGGAGGCGACCGCCTCGGCGTTGTCGCCCGTCAGGTCGTACCGCTCCCGGATCCGCGACAGCAAGAACACCTCGTAGTCGGTCGACAGGCCGAAGATGATCGCGAGCATCAGGATCGGCACGGTCGGGTCGATGGTGCCGGTGGGCGTGAACTGCAGCAGCCCGGACAGGTGGCCCTGCTGGAAGATCCAGACCACGACGCCGAACGTCGCCGACAGCGACAGCAGGTTCATCACGACCGCCTTCACCGGCAGCACTACCGACCCGAACGCGAGGAACAGCAGCACGTACGTCGCCGCCGCCATGACCAGCGCCATCCAGGGCAGCGTCGCCGACAGGCTGGCGAGTTCGTCGACGAGCTGCGCGGTCTGCCCGCCGACGTAAACCCGCGCCCCCGTCGGCGGGGATACGTCGCGGACGTGCTGCACGATCTGCCGAGCCGCAGCGGAGAGTGGATCTGGACCGTAACGAAGGTCGATCCGCGCGATGTCGCCGCGCACGCCGGTCACCGCTGCGCCGGTGATGCCGGTCACCTCGTCGAGGCGCGCGACGTAGGCCGCCAGCTCGTGCCGGGCCGGTGGCGAACCGGCGATTGGGCTCGCGAACTCGGCAACCGCCTCGATCGGCGCCGTGACGTTTCCGGGGAAGTCGCGCGCGACCTGCTCGCTGACCAGCCGCGGCTGCGCGGTAGCGGGCAGGTCCTGCGGGCCGACGCTGCCCCACGTGATCCGCAGGAACGGGGAGCCGAGCGCGAGCAAAACCACCACGATCACGGCAGCGAAGACCGCTGGCCGTCGCATCACGACGCGCGCGAGCCGGTACCAGCCGCCGGCGGCTGGTACCGGGTCTGTTCCACGGGCCTGTCCGCTCACGGCTGCACGGTGCGGCCGGGAGACCGCGGAACGGACCCGCAGTGCGTTGACGCGACGGCCCAGTACGGACAGCAAGGCCGGCATGACGGTGACCGCGGCGAGCATGTCGACGAGCACCGTCGCGACGCCGCCGTAACCCATCGAGCGCAGGAACA
>JASHSZ010000250.1 GCA_030040815.1 Streptosporangiaceae bacterium | reverse complement strand
GAGGACGGCCCCGGGCCGCCACGAAGCCGGGTTTGATCACGGTGTTGATGATGTGCAGTCGCTCGTCGAACGGCGCGAAGGCGCTCTTCATGGCGTTGATTGTGAGCCACTCGACATCTGTCCAGCCGTAGCCGAACGCCTCGCTCAGCGTGTGGAACTCCGAGGACAGGGTGACGCCGCTCATCAGCCTGTTATCGGTGTTGACTGTCACCCGGAACAGCAGCTCCCGCAGCAGGCGGATCGGGTGCTCCTTGATCGATGCCACGGCGCCGGTCTGCACGTTCGACGTGGGGCACATCTCCAGCGGGTTCCTCCGGTCCCTGATGTAGCTGGCGAGCCTGCCCAGCGCCGGGTGGCCTTCACCATGCTCTGGCACCTCGATGTCGTCGATGATCCGGACGCCGTGGCCGAGCCGTTCGGCGCCGCACCACTGCAGCGCCTCCCAGATCGACGGCAGGCCAAAGGCCTCGCCTGCGTGGATCGTGATGTGGAAGTTCTCCCGTGCCACGTACTGAAACGCGTCCAGGTGACGGCTCGGCCTGTTACCGGCCTCGGCGCCGGCGATGTCGAAGCCGGCTACCCCGGCATCGCGGTGCCGCACGGCAAGCTCGGCTATCTCCAGCGATCGGGCCGCCGTGCGCATCGCGGTCAGCAACGCTCTGACGGTGATCTTCCGGCCTGCGCTGCCGTTGCGGAAGCCTTCCAGCACCGCCTCGACCACCTGATCCAGGCTGAGGCCGCGTTCGGTATGCAGCTCGGGTGCGAACCGGACCTCGGCATATACGACGCCATCAGCGTCCAGGTCCTCGGCGCACTCGGTGGCGACCCTGATCAGCGCGTCGCGAGTCTGCATCACGCCGACCGTGTGCTGGAACGCCTCGAGGTACAGCTCGAGATTGCCGCGCTGCGCGCCGGCAGTGAACCACTCGGCTAGCCCTGCCGCATCGTCGGTGGGCAGGCGGCCGTAGCCGCTCTTCGCGGCCAGCTCCACGACGGTCTGCGGCCGCAGCCCGCCGTCAAGATGGTCGTGCAACAGCACCTTCGGAACGCGGCGGATCTCGTCCAGGCTCAGCGGCATGTCCCATTGTCACCCAGAGCGCCCGAGCTCAGCTGGCTGGAAAACCCGAGTTCCGCCCTCAGACGTCTCGATTCAGCAAATTCGGCCCTGGACTGCCGACGGACGCTTCCCAGGTTGGCGCTCCCAGGACTAGCATCCGGGCAATCCCGGGGGGGACATCCGGGACGACTTACCCGGCCCGCCGGGGTCCCGCTCAGCAAGCCGGCGATCCTTCCGGGCGGCCCGAGCCGCCCCTGCAGAGGAGGTATCCGTGAGACTCAAACTGGGGGCCGTTGTCGCGCTCTGCGCGCTGGCACTGGCCGTGCTGGCCGCGTGCGGCAGCTCACCCTCGAGCAGCTCGTCAAGCTCCAGCGGAAAATTCTTGGGCTGCATGGTCACCGACACCGGCGGCATCGACGACAAGTCCTTCAACCAGTCATCGTGGGAAGGCATGAAGGCAGCCGCCGCAACGGACCCGAGCAAGATCCAGGTGACCTACCTGCCGTCCACCACCTCGGCTGACTACGCGTCCAACATCAGCACCTTCGTCGGCCGGAAGTGCGGGATCATTGTCACGGTCGGCTTCCTGATGGCGGACGCAACCGAGGCAGCGGCCAAGGCCAACCCGCATCAGAAGTTCGCGATCGTCGACTGCTCGTATGCCTCGTTCTGCCTGAGCGGCACCAAGGAAAAGAACATCGACCAGCTGGTGTTCGACACGGTCGAAGACGGGTTCCTGGGCGGTTATCTTGCCGCTGGCATGACCAAGACCGGCGTCGTGGCCACCTACGGCGGCGAGAACTTCGGCACCGTCACCATCTACGAGGACGGCTTCTGGGACGGAGTCCAGTACTACAACACGCAGCACCACACCAAGGTGACGGTCCTCGGCTGGGACGAGACGAGCCAGAAGGGTGACTTCATCGGCAACTTCACCGACGTCGGCGCCGGCCAGGCGCTGACCAACACCTTCATCGGCGAGGGTGCGGACGTCATCTTCCCGGTGGCCGGCGGCGTGGGTCTCGGTACCGCGAAGGCCATTCAGATCGCTGACGCGTCCGGCAAGCACGTGCTGATGGAGTGGGTGGACACCGACGGCTGTATCAGCGCGGCGCAGTACTGCCAGTACATGCTGACCAGCGTGACGAAGGGCATCACCGAGGCGGTCAAGACGGCTGTGCTGTCGGCATTCAACGGCACCTTCGCCGGCGGCACGTACATCGGTACCCTGGCCAACGGCGGCGCGGTGCTGTCTCCGTATCACGACCTAGCGTCGCAGGTGCCTGCGTCGCTGCAGGCTGAGATCAAGGCCCTGCAGGCGGATATTGAATCCGGGAAGATCAAGCCCGCGACGAGGAGCCCGGTCTGATCACGGACTAACCGCGGGTAACGGTCGGATGAGCCGCTCGGCTGCCTGGTGGGACCAGGCAGCCGGGCGGCGAGCTCACATGGAGACAGCCGGTGAAGCTTGAACTGCGTGGTATCACCAAGCGATTCGGCAGTCTCGTGGCCAATGATCACATCGACCTGGTCGTCCAGCCTGGCGAGATCCGGGCCCTGCTCGGCGAGAACGGCGCTGGCAAGACCACCCTGATGAACGTGCTCTACGGGCTGGTCCAGCCCGATGAGGGCGAGATCCTCATTGACGACCAGCCCGTCCAGATCCGCTCGCCCAAGGACGCCATCGGCGCCGGCGTGGGCATGGTGCACCAGCATTTCATGCTCGTCCCGGTCTTCACCGTCGCGGAGAACGTGACGCTCGGCGCGGAGCCGATCCGCCGGCTCACGGTGCCTGAGCTGAGACTCGGCGGGCTGCACCTGCCCGCGCTGAGCGTGCGGTCACTCGGGCTGCTTGACCGGCGCCGGGCGCGGGCCTCGGTCCGGGAATTGTCACAGCGCTTCGGGCTTCGGGTCGATCCCGATGCCTACGTCGAGGACCTGCCGGTGGGGGTGCAGCAGCGGGTCGAGATCATCAAGGCACTGCTGCGTGACGCGAGCATCCTGGTGCTCGACGAGCCCACGGCGGTGCTCACCCCCGGCGAGACCGAGGACTTGTTCCAGATCATGCGCCAGCTGCGCGAGAGCGGCCGGTCGATCATCTTCATCTCGCACAAGCTCCGCGAGGTCCAGGCCATCGCCGACAACATCACTGTCCTCCGCCGCGGCAGGGTGGTCGCCGAGCGACCGCCGACCACCAGCGATGCGGAGCTGGCCGCCCTCATGGTGGGCCGGGCCGTCCAACTTCGGGTCAGCAAGGTTGCGGCCAGTCCGGCCGGAGTCGTGCTGGACGTGCGTGACCTCAGCGTGCCGGCCGAGCACGGCGGCCTCGCCGTGGATTCGATCTCCTTCGAGGTGCGGGCCGGGGAGATCCTCGGCATCGCCGGGGTGCAGGGCAACGGCCAGACCGAGCTGTGCGAGGCGCTGATGGGCCTGCGGCCCTCGACCGGCTCGGTGCTGCTCGGGGGGAAGGACATCGCCGGGGCGAGCACCCGCGACCGGCTCCGGGCGGGTATCGGCTACATACCCGAGGACCGGCAGGAAGACGGCCTGGTGGGGGCCTTCCCGGTCGCCGACAACCTGGTGCTCGATGTTTACGACCAGCCGCCCTACGCCCGTCGCATCGCGATGAAGCCCGACGCCGTCAGGCAGGCGGCTGTCCAGCTGGTGGCGGAGTACGACGTCCGGACGCCGTCGGTGCAGACCTCGGCCGGGACCCTGTCCGGCGGGAACCAGCAGAAGGTCGTCGTCGCGCGGGAGCTGAGCCGGCCGAACAAGCTGCTGCTCGCCAGTCAGCCAACCCGCGGCCTGGACGTCGGATCGATCGAGTTCGTGCATTCCGAGATCGTGCAGCAGCGCGACCAGGGCGTCGCGGTCGTGATCGTGTCCTCTGAGCTCGAGGAGATCTACGCCTTGTCTGACCGGATCGCCGTCATGTACGAGGGCAAGATCGTCGGCATGTGCGCACCCGACATACCGGAGCAGGACCTGGGCCTGCTGATGGCAGGGGCGGCGTCGGCCGACGCGCACGGCGTTGGCAGCCAACCGCACCGGCCGGATGCTGACGAGCTGCTGCAGATGTACCCGCTGGCGACCGACCAGGCCATACCGCTAGCCGAGGAGCCGCCGCGTGAGTGACATTCCGCTCCCCGCGCCCGACTCGGTGCCGGTGCCTGACCCGGTTGCTGCCGAGCGGACTGAGTCG
>JASHSZ010000249.1 GCA_030040815.1 Streptosporangiaceae bacterium | reverse complement strand
CGCAACCCGCGGGCCATGTTCCGTGACCTCATCACGGTGGACGATGTGCTCGCGTCCCGGTTGGTCGCCTGGCCGTTCCACGTGCTTGAGTGCTGCCTGGTCACCGACGGCGGCGGCGCGCTGGTGGTGACGTCAGCGGACCGGGCCGGGGACTTCCCCAAGCCCGCCGTGCACGTCCTCGGCACCGGCGAGGCGTCCGAGGCGCCGATGATCTCACAGCTGGCAGACTTCACCGAGTCACAGGCGTTCCGGCTCGCCGGGGAGGTCGCGTTCGCCGAAGCCGGCATCACCACGGCAGACGTCCGGCACCTGATGATCTACGACGCGTTCGCGCACGTGCCGATCTACGGTCTCGAGGCCCTCGGGTTCACGGCGAAGGGCGAGGCAGGCGCGTTCATCGCCGAGGGCAACACCGAGCCAGGCGGGCGGCTGCCCCTGAACACCAATGGCGGCGGCCTCTCGTACACCCACACCGGCATGTACGGCATGTTCGCCATTCAGGAGGGCGTGCGGCAGGTGCGCGGCGAGGCCCCAGCTCAGGTGCCGGACGCGGACATCAGCGTCGTGCTGGGCAACGGCGGCATGTTCGCCACCGCGGGCGTGCTGGTTCTGGGCCGGACGGGGCGATGAACGAAGCTGCGCGGTCTTCGGTATAGAGGACATTTCCGCCAACTCGGGAGCAGAAGACCCGCCCCGGCCCCAACGCCTTGAGTTCTGTGTGCTGACCCCGAGTTAGCGCGAGCAGATCCGCCTGGCCCGTCTTGGCTGGCGTCCGGCGATTCGCTACCCGAGATCACAGCGCAGCAGATCATCGAGCGTCTCTCTGCGCACGATGAGCTCCGCTGCACCATCAGCGACCCAGATAATCGCGGGCCGGGTGAGCAGGTTGTAGTTCGACGCCATGCCGTAGCCATAAGCGCCTGTCACCGGCGTGGACACGACGTCACCAATGACCACCGACGAAGGCAGGGTTCCGTGCTCGACCAGTGTGTCGCCCGACTCGCAGTGCCGCCCCACTACGGTGACTGCCTTATCCCGTGCGGCCAGCGGTGCGCGCGGCAGGAACACCTCGTACCCGCTGCCGTACAAGAGTGGTCGCGGATTGTCGCTCATCCCGCCGTCGACGGCCAGATATGTCCTGGCTCCTTTCTTGGCAATACCTCCCACCGTGTAAAGAGTCACCGCGGCGGCGGCAACCATGGACCTGCCAGGCTCGGCGAGGATCCGCGCCCTGACTCCCGAGATCTTGCAATGCTCGAGTATTGCATGAGCCCAGTCACTGAAACTCGGCGCATCGTCTTCGCGCAGATACCTCACGCCGAGTCCGCCGCCAATCACAAACACTTCGGGATCTACCGCTTTGACGAAGTCCAGCATGGAGTCGACAGCGGAAATAAAGTTGTCAATACGAAATACCAGGCTGCCAACGTGCATGTGGAGTCCCTTGAACCGCAGCGAAGAGCTTCCGCGGATGAGGTCGACCGCCGCTGCCGCATCACCTGTCCACAGCGGGAACCCGAACTTTGAATGTCTATTGCCGGTGGCGATAAACCGATGCGTATGCACCTCAACACCGGGGTTGACGCGCACCAGCACGGTCGCGGTCTTCCCCAGGCGCGCCGCGACCGCAGTGACCTTGTCGACGTCATCGAAGCTGTCCAGGACGATCCACTGGACTCCCTCCGAAACGGCCCGCTCCACCTCGGGAATGGTCTTGTTGTTGCCGTGCACAACCAACTTGTCCGCGGGCACGCCAGCAGCACGGGCCACGTAGTATTCGCCAGCGGTCGACACATCGAGTGACATGCCTGCGCCATAAGCGAGCCTGGCCACCGCCTTACAGACGAATGCCTTTGTTGCATAGGCGGCACCAACGCCGAAAATCTGCACCGCCGCCGCGAAGTTCGCTGCCATCTGCTCGCGGTCATAGACAAAGAGCGGAGTTCCGAATTCCCGGGCTGCGTCAACCAGGTCCACTCCGCCTATCGACGTGCCGCCGCTCCACGCGCGCGCTGTGCTGGGCAGCAGCGACAGGTCCAGCGGCGACTGGTCTATCACGTGACAACCTCTCGCTCAATGGGTGCAAAACGCCGGTGCGTGTCTTTCGGTATTGAGACTCTACTCGCGGCAAATTCGCGTGCCGTCATCGCCAGGGCCGGTCGCTGACCGGCAGAACCCCGGTGCTTACTCGGCCGGCCTGTGAAACGTCAGATCGCCGGCCTGCAGGCGCTGCCGAACCGCCTCATAGGCGATGATCGCGGCGGAAGCGGACACGTTGAGCGAGTCGGCGCGGCCGAGCATGGGGATTCGTACCCGGACGTCCGCGCGTTCCAGCCAGTCGGCTGGCAGACCCGCTTGCTCGGCGCCTACCGCGAGGACCGTCGGTCCGGTTAGGTCGGCCTCGGTGACGAGGCGGGCCGCGTCTGGCGTCGCGGCAACGACCTGCAGGCCGTGCGCTGCGATCCAGGCCAGTACCTCGCCGCTGGTCGCCGAGGCGATCGGCACCGAGAACACCGTGCCCTTGCTGGCCCGTACCACGTTCGGATTGCCCCAATCGGTCACCGGATCGGCGGCGATCACGGCTGCAACGCCTGCCGCGTCGGCGGTGCGCAGGATGGCTCCCAGGTTGCCCGGCTTCTCCAGGCCCGCACACGCCAGGATGAGCGGCCGCGGGGGGAGGATCAGGTGCGCCAGGCTCGTCTCGACCGCGGGCACGACGGCGAGCCAGCCGTCCGGGCCCTCGCGGTAGCTGACCTTCTCGAACACCGGCCTGCTGACCCGGACAACATCAGCGCCCAGCTCGCGCACGCGGTCAGCCAGGTCCGGTCGGTCGTGGCCCTCGAGTACCGGACAGTAATAGAGCGCGCGCGGCCGCACCCCGGCCGCGAGCGCGAGCGCGATCTCCGCTCGCCCCTCGACCAGCGTGACGCCAGCGTGATCCCGTGCCCGGCGGCGCCGCAGGGCGACCAGCTGCTTGACCCGAGGATTGGCCGGACTGGTAATTTCCAGCTCGGCTGGCATAG
>JASHSZ010000248.1 GCA_030040815.1 Streptosporangiaceae bacterium | reverse complement strand
GCCGGTCGCAGCCGGGCTGTCATCCACCTAGTCTCGAAGGATGAGCACCAGGCTGCCGCTGTTCCCGCTCGGGGGAGTGTTGTACCCGGGGCTCGTGCTGCCGTTGCACATCTTCGAGGACCGCTACCGGCAGCTTGTCGCGGACCTGCTCGCCGGGCCGGAGCCCAGGCAGTTCGGCGTCATCGCGATCCGGCAGGGCAGGGAGACCGGCGTCGGCGGGGTCTCGGCGCTGTATGAGACCGGATGCACAGCCGTGCTGCGACGGGCCGATAAGCATCCAGATGGCCGTTTCGATCTGGTAACCGTTGGAACGGACCGATTCAAGCTGGTGAACCTGGCTCACCCGGCGCCATACTTCAGCGGCGATGTCGAGCTGCTGCCCGAAGGCGTCGGCGACCCTACCGCGGCGGCAGCCGCGGTGCCGTCCATGCAGCAGCAGTTCCATGCCTACCTGGAGATGCTCACTGAGCGCAGTACTGCGCAGATCACCATCTCCGAGCTGCCCGACGAGCCCGTGCTGCTGTCCTACCTGATCGCTGCCGTCGTCGTAGTGGACCTGCCGGTGAAACAGCGGCTGCTGGAGGAGCCAGACGCGCTGCGGCGGCTCGCGGCCGAGCGCTCGCTGCTGGCCGCCGAGATGCGGATGATGCGATCCCTGGCCCTGACCGCGGCACCCGAGCTGCGCAACACGCCGTACAGCCAGAACTGACCTCTCGCGGCCGGGCTGGCGGCTGTTTCAGCGTGCCGGTCAGCTCGGGCCGGACGGCGTCCGCAGTGCGACGGCGGCCTCTGCCGTGAGCAGCTGGAACGTGAATGTTTCCTGCAGGTACAGGGTGACCTCGGTGTCGGAATGCGACAGATAGCCGATCGCGAAGTCCTGGCCGAGGTAGAGGCCGAAGTCACCGCCGCGCGCGGTCAGCACGACCGCCCCGGAGATCGCCGGAGCCCAGATGAGCTCGCCGTCCAGCACGTTGCGCAGGTGCCGGATAATCGGGTAGCCGTGGTCGCTTGCCTCGCTGACCGCGGTGTAGGTCTCCGCGGACAGCACGGCGGCATACGGCCCGTCCACGCCTGCTGCCCGCAGCTGCCCGGCTGCCTGGGCGAACGCCATCGAGTAGTCGGCGGGATCGGCGGGCAAGATCAGCGGCGGGTTGCTCGCTCCCGGCACGATGCCACCGATGCCGGCGGCCGGATAGCCGGCGAAGATGGCCTGGTCTTCGGCGAAGGCTACCTGCCGGGCGGCCTCCCTGGCCGGCTGCCAGTTCGAGTCTTCCGCGCCGCGGGCGACGTCGTCGACCTGCTCGCGGCTCAGCGTGAACGGCACCCGCAGCTCGACGAGCGGCAGGACCTGGCGCTGCCGCGCCTGGACCCCTTTTCCAGGCGGGTCGATGGCTGCCTGGTGACCGGTGCCGATCGCGGCCGTGTCCAGCCCCGTCGGCCCGTGTACGTCCACGATTCGCCGGCCGGCGAGGTAGCGCTTCAGCGTCCGCGCCGTCTCCTGCTCGATCTGGGCCCATGCCTCGTCGGAGACGGGCGCGAGCTCGCGATGCAGGTTGTTCATCTGGGGTTGCCTCCTCGCAGGCTGCCGATGTTCAGTGAGCCGTCGCTGCTAGCCAGGACGGGCGGAACGGATGCTTCGGGCTGGATGATCGAATCGCCGAGCGTGTCGAAGTCGTCCAGCATCGACTGCGACGGCACGAAGAACAGGTTTCCGGTTACCGCCCGGCTGAAGTCGAGAATCCGGTCGTAGTTACCGGGGGGCGAGCCGACGAACATGTTCTGCAGCATCTGCTCGGTCGTAGCGGGCGAGCGCGCATAGCCGATGAAGTAGGTGCCGAACTCGCCGGCACCTACTGAGCCGAACGGCATGTTGTCCCGAAGGATCTTGATCTCGACGCCGTCAACCTCGATCGTGTTCAGGGCGTTGTGCGCGGACGACGGCTTCACGTCGTCGGCGAGCTCGATGTCGTCCACCTTTGTCCGGCCGATGATCTTCTCCTGCTCCTCGACCGGCAGCGCGTTCCACGCGTCGAGATCGTGCAGGTATTTCTGCACGATGACATAGCTGCCGCCCACGTACGCGGGCTCCTCGGGGCCGATGATCGCCGCCCGCACGGCGGCGGCGCCGGACGGGTTCTCCGTTCCGTCCACGAAGCCAAGCAGGTCACGCTCATCGAAGTAGCTGAATCCGTGCACCTCGTCGACGACGGCAGCCGCGCCCGCGAGCCGACGCATGATCTGCCCGGCGAGCTCGAAGCACAGGTCCATCCGGGTGGCGCGGATGTGGAACAGCAGATCGCCCGGCGTGCGAACGGCCTGACGGGCCCCGGCCCGGATCTCCCGGAACTCGTGCAGCCCTGCCGGTCGCGGCAGGCCGGTTAGCCGGTCCCAGGCGGCTGCGCCGATGCTGGTCACGCACGTGAGCTGGCCGTTCAGGTCACGGAACCCGACGGCGCGAACCAGCGCGGACACATCCGCGCACAGGCTGCGGGCGGTGTCGGCGCTGCCGTCGTCTGGATAGACGACGACAACCAGGAAGATCGCGGCCTTCGTCAGCCGCGCAACCACCGCCTGCGGCTCAGGGGGCTCGGGTGCCATGGCAGTCATGTCCGTGCTCACGCCGTAATCCTTCCTGATACCTGACCAGCATCGCCGGCTGGCCGCCGGAATGGCCCGGCGGACTTGCTGGTTGCTGCGGGAAGAGCGACCGCGGGAGGCGGCAATGACCAGCATGACGCACGCTAGCGGGGCCAGTCCGGTCGACTTTGCGACCTTTGGGGATTATGGCGACTTCCGTCCGAAGAGGCCGGCAGCGGGCGCACGAGACGGCGAGTTCGTGCGGCCCGGCTATCCGTTCCAGGGCCGCATCACCGCGGACGGGTCGAGCGGCTACCCGGCCGAGGCGGGCCGCTACCACCTCTACATTTCCTGGGCCTGCCCGTGGGCGAACCGCACGGCCATCGTGCGCGACCTCCTGGGCTTGCAGAACGTCATCTCGCTGTCAGCGGTTGACCCGGTGCGCGACGGCCGCGGCTGGGCGTTCCGCGAGGGCGATGGCTACGGGCTGGACCCCGTCAACGGCTTTGCCTTCCTCCGCGAGGCGTACGAAGCGACCGAGCCGGGCTACGACGGGCATATCTCGGTGCCGGTGCTCTGGGACAAGCAGGCTGGCCGCATCGTCAGCAACAACTTCCCTGACATCACCCTGGACCTGGACACGCAGTTCGGCGCGTGGGCTGACCCGTCCTACGACCTGTACCCGGCCGCACTGCGACCGCGTATCGACCAGCTCAACGACGTCATCTACGCCACGGTTAACAACGGCGTCTACCGTTCCGGGTTCGCCACCACGCAGGGGGCGTATCACGACGCCGTTACCCGGCTGTTCGGCACCCTGGACGACCTGGACCAGCGGCTGACCGGGCAGCGGTACCTGTTCGGCCACGCCATCACCGAGGCGGACGTGCGGCTGTA
>JASHSZ010000247.1 GCA_030040815.1 Streptosporangiaceae bacterium | reverse complement strand
TGTGGACGGAGATCGGCCCGTTCAGCGGCATCGTCGGCTACGTCATCGTGAGCTGGCTGCTGTTCGTGCTGTTCTATGCGGCACTGGTTGTGCTCGATGAGAACCGTTCCACGATGCGCGACCGGGTTGCGGCAGTGGTGGTGCACTCACTCGCCGTCCTCGTCCTGGCTGCGCTGGCCTCCATCATCGTCTACACGTTCTTCCGGGGCTTCAAGGCGCTGGTCCACGCCAACTTCTATACCCAGGACCTGCACAAGACGGGCCCGCTGGCGCCGCTGACCTCGGGCGGGGTGCTGCACGCAGTCGTCGGCACGCTGATCGAGCTGGCCATCGCGGTCGGGATCGCCGTTCCGCTCGGCCTGCTGGCCGCGGTCTTCCTACACGAGGTGCCCGGCCCGTTCTCGCGGTTCGTGCGCACCATCGTGCAGGCGATGACCGCGCTGCCGGACATCCTGGCCGGCCTGTTCATCTACGCGACCCTCATCCTCATCCTCGGGCTGAACGAGTGCGGGCTGGCGGCGGCGGTCGCCCTGGCGGTGACGATCACCCCGATCGTCTGCCGCGCGGCGGATGTCGTGCTCCGGCTCGTGCCCGGCGGGCTGACCGAAGCCTCGTACGCGCTGGGCTCCGGGCAGTGGCGGACGGTCTGGTATGTAACGCTGCCCACCGCGCGCTCGGGGCTGGCAACCGCGGTGATCCTCGGCGCCGCCAGGGCCATCGGCGAGACCAGCCCGGTGCTGCTGACCGCCGGCGAGACCAACTTCCTGAACTGGAACCCGGTACACGGCCCGATGATGTCGTTGCCGCTGCTGGCTTACAGCTTGATTGAAAGCCCCTTCCACAACTACATCGCTCGCGGCTTCGCGGTCGCGGCCCTGCTGCTCGCGCTGGTTCTTCTGCTGTTCGTGATCTTGCGCGCGGTCGGCGGCCGCGGGGCAGGTCAGCTGACGCGGCGGCAGCGCCGTCGGCGTGCCGCGGCGTCGCAGCGGGACGCGGAGCGCTTCAGCCTGCGCAGCGCCGGAGGCCCGCTGGCAGCGCTGGGGCTCAGCGAGCCCAATAACACGACGAGATTTGAGGGAGACGAGCTGTGATGCGGCGGCGTGTGAGTCGGGCATCGCGGGTGCGCCGGCTGGCGGGGTTCGCGGGGGCAGCCTCAGCCGTGCTCTGCACGGTGCTGGTGTCATCGCCATCGGCGTCGGCCGCTGCCCTAGCCGGCTGCCCCTACGTTCCGATCACCGGCGCGGGCTCGACCTGGTCGGCCAACGCGATCGACGCCTGGGTCACGAACGTGAGCCAGTACTGCATGCAGATCAGCTACGCCGCCGTCGGATCCACGTCGGGTCGGCAGGAGTTCGGGCAGGGCACTGTCGACTTTGGCGCGTCAGAGATCCCGTACGGCGTGGTGGACGGCGACAACACTGACCCTGCGCCGACGCAGCGCGGCTACGCGTACATGCCGGACACCGCTGGCGGCACCACGTTCATGTACAACCTCAAGATCGGCACGACCCAGGTCACCAACCTGCGGCTGTCCGGTGCGGCGATCGCAGGCATCTTCACCGGCGTGATCACGAACTGGGACAACCCGATCATCCAGCAGGACAACCCCGGCCTGACCATGCCGAACCTGCAGATCGTCCCGGTGGTGCGGTCCGACGGCTCGGGTGCGACGGCTGAGTTCACCGAGTGGATGCTCGCCATGTATCCCACGGACTGGAAGAATTACTGCGCGAAGGTGGGCTTCAGCCCGTGCACGCAGACCTCCGCCTATCCGGTGCTGCCGGGCTCGGCGATGGTCGGCCAGGCCGGAGATCTCGGCGTGTCCGGTTACGTCAGCCAGGCGCAGGCCGACGGCGCGATCGGGTACGTCGAGTACTCCTATGCACTAGAGACCGGATTCCCGGTCGCGCTGGTCGAGAACCAGGCCGGCTACTACACCGAGCCGACCGCGGAGAACGTCGCGGTGTCGCTGCTGCAGGCGCAGATCGTGGGCTGCGACTCGGACACCGGTGCCTGTAGCAACCCCACTAACAACCCGCTCTACCTGACGCAGGACCTCTCGAATGTCTACACCGATCCCGACCCGCGCACGTACGAGCTGTCGTCCTACTCGTACATGATCCTGCCGACGGATACGTCGCTCGGGATGACTACCCAAAAGGGCGACACGCTCGGCGCCTTCGGTGCTTACCTGCTGTGCCAGGGTCAGACACAGGTCGACGCGCTCGGCTACTCAGCACTGCCGATCAACCTGGTCGAGGCCGGTTTCCAGCAACTGCAAAGGATCCCCGGCAGCGAGGTGCCCACCGAGACCTCTGCGGAGATCCAGGGGTGCAATAACCCGACGTTCACGCCCAACGGCACGAACCTGCTGGCCACCGAGGACCCGCAGCCGCCTGCCTGTGACAAGGCCGGGTCGACCCAGTGCGAAGCGGCGACCGGTGGTGCCACGACCAGCACGCCGGTCAAGTCGAGCGCGCTGGGTACCCAGGCCAGCGGCACTGGCACGAGCGGCGCCAAGGGCACGAGCGCCTCAGCCAAGGCGAGCGCGAGCGCGGGCGCGGGCGCCGCTGCGCCGGGCCACATACAGTCCTCCCAGACGCCAGGACCGGTCAGCGGTGCGCAATCGGCCGCCGCGGTCAGCAGCCTGAGCCCCGGCCTGCAGGACGTCCTCAAGGCGCTGGCCGGGACCCTGCTGCTCTGCCTGGCGCTCGTTCCGACTCTCGTCACGCAGGCAGCCAGGCGCCGACGACAGCGCGTCAACCCGCCTGGGTCACCGGGAGCGGGCCCGTGACGGCGCCGGCCTGCCGTGCGGCCGATCGGTTCGGCCTTAGCAGGCGTGTGCGCCTGGCGGGCGCCGCTGTGGCCGTCGCCGCGCTAGCGACCCTGGTCGCCATCGGCCCGCCCGGCGCTGGCACCGCCAGAGCGGCCACCAACAACTACGACCAGATCACCGGAATCGGCTCGACCGACTCAGCGATCACCGTGAACTGGGACCAGGGTCTGCTGGACTCCAGTAACCAGCCCCTCACGAGTGACACCACCGACCTCGCCCCGAACGCCGACCGGATGGCGGCTGTAGCAGCCGCTGCAGCAGCCGCTGCAGCAGCCAAGCCTGCACCAAACCCGTGTACTGTCGCCGGCACAGGTCCGCTGTGTTTCATGTACGCGGACTTCGAGAACCTCTCGGTCACGGTCAGCCAGACGCAGGACATCACCCAGCAGGGCATCACGGTGTCGTGGACCGGCGGCACGCCGACGTTCGGAGCTGGCACCACCCAGGTGGCTAACTTCCTGCAGATCATGGAGTGCTACGGCGATGCCAGCACCGGGCCGAACCCGGAAGACTGCGAGTACGGAAGCGCGGGCCTGCCCGAGACGGCTAATGGTTATGGCGACCTCGGTGACCGAACCGGCCTCCTGTGCGCTCCTGGGGCGGAGGCGAGCCCGCCGGCCGGGATCTTCAGCGAGCAGCACGACCCTGCCTTCGACGGATGCGACCCCGAGGAACCCACCGACGCGAATCCGCCCCACATCGCGCCTACAGGCCAGGCTACGGGCACGTTCACCGTCCCCTTCGTCCCGGTCAACGATCCGAGCGACCCGGCGTACGGGCAGCAAGCGACCAGCCAGTACTACAACGAGTTCAACAGCGACGAGATCCAGGAGGCCGTGACCAACGCCGCCGGGGACGGTGAGGCGCAGTTCGAGACCCTCACCGGTGTCGGCGCACCCGGCCTTGGCTGCGGCCAGCCGGAGGCCGACGGCCAGGCACGCGGCTGCTGGCTGGTCATCGTGCCGCGCGGCCAGTACGAGCCGAACGGGTACCAGATCGCCGAGGGCATAACGGGGATTACTACCTCACCGCTCGACGCCTCCAACTGGGCGCAGCGCATCCAGATCCACCTCGACTTTGCGTCGGTGCCAAGTTTCTGCCCCATCGGCACCAAGGAGACGGAGACCGTCGGCACCCAGGTTGTCGCCCGCGCCGTACAGTCCTGGCAAATCGCGCTGAACACGCAGGCGAACTGCGCCGCGATCTACGGCTACTCCGCTACGACGGAGTCCGCCAGCACCCAGGCGCTAGCCAACTCAAGCAGTGGCATCGGCCTAGCCTTCACGACTATACCGATCGGCAGCGAAGCGGCCCGAGACGGCAAACCCAGCATCACGCTGCCCCCCATCTTGTATGCGCCGGTCGCCGTCACCGCGCTAGGTTTCGGCTTCAACATCAATCAGCCGAAGGGTTATGTCACCACCCCGATCAAGCTGACCCCGGAGGTACTGGCTCGGGCACTTACCCAGAGTTACATCTGGGATCTGCCTGACTACTACCCCACACCGGCAACCGGGCTGCCCGAGGACGGACCGGCGTGGGCGCAGAGCAACCCTCCGAACATCTCTGGTGACCCGCAGTTCGATGCGCTCAACCCCGAGATCGTCGGCCAGGGTGGCACGGAAGCGCCCCTGCTCACCGAGGATCACTCCGCGCTCAACCAGTCGGTCTGGGAGTGGATCCAGTCGGACAAGACCACAGACGAGTGGCTGGACGGCACCACGATCGCCGGCGCGCCGACAGTGGATCCGGACTACGTCACGCTCAACCTTGGCAAAGCCCCGGCGACCGACTCATTCCCGCGCGCCTACACCGGCGTCCTGGAGCTTAATGTCAATACCACCACGGCGCTGTCTGTCAGTCCTTCTCCCGCGGAGACCGGCGCGAACGGCTGTTCCGCCAAGTCTTCCGCGCCTGTCGCCAGCTGCCCCGTCACGCTGACAGCCACCGTGACGGCTCTAGACGGCACCGTGCCGACCGGGACCGTCACCTTCTACGAAGGCAGCACGGCGCTCAACTCCACCCCGCTGCCACTGTCGACGACGGGGACTGCGACGTTCACGACTTCGTTCAGCGCTGCGGGTGACGTGGCGCTGACGGCGAAGTTCACGCCGACAAATGATGGCGCCTACAACCCGTCGACGACAGGAACCGCCACCGAGTCCGTGCTCGCCTCGCTTCCTCAGGGTCAGACGCAGACTACGGCGACGGCTACGGGCACGTCGGTGAACACAGCCAAGATAGAGTCGAAGGCCTCGCTGGACCTGCTGCCCTACGCCAACAGCTACCAGAACGCCGCGCAGTTGGTGCTCACCGGGGACAACACCGCGAGGACCAGCTGGGATATCAACATTCAAGCGCCGGACGGCTCGGCTGGTTACTGGGACAAGGTCGGAATTGAGCAGCCTGGGCACGTATTCATGTGGGCTATCTCCGACACTCCGGACCTGGCTGCGGACGGCCTGATTGACGCGGAGCTGTGTGACGACGACGGCAGCAACTGTGTGGGGCCCAGCACCGCGAGCCTGACGACGGCGCTCGACTCGGCGACGAAAGACAGCGCCGGGCTGCTGGAGGTCAACCCCGCTAGCCCCGGCAGCGGCGGCTACCCGCTCACAGACGTCGTCTACGCCGCCGTGCCGACCGATCAGAGCGCGACCGCTCTGCAGAACTACGCCGCCTTGATCCAATACGCGGCGGGAACTGGCCAGACCGCTGGCGTGGCGCCCGGCGATCTGCCGCCGGGCTACCTGCCGCTGACCACCTCGCTGAAGGACCAGGCGGACCTCGTCGCCGAGGAGCTGATGGCCGCCGCAGGCACCCCGACAACCGCATCGCCGCTGCCCACCAGGGTCGGCTCCAGCACGCCGACGCCCAGCAGCCCATCGACGCTCAGCCAGGCCAGCGCGTTGCCCACCCCGTCCTCGTCGCAGTACGGGATCAAGGAGCCGGCGGCGGAACTGGCGGCTACTACGACACCGCGGCAGCCGGTCGGCGCGATCCGCTGGGCCCTGCTGGCAGTCGCGATCGTCGGCGCTGCGTGCGCCACCGGCGGAACGGTGCTGCGTTCCGCGCGGGTGCCGCGCTGGCTGCATCGGCTGCGGCCGTGAAGCGCCGCGGTGTGGGGTGCCGCGACCGGGCGGCCCGCGGCACCCCGCACGTCTCCACGGAAGCTGCCCTGGCTGGTGTGGGAGGTCGGCCAGGGACGTCCGTACGCAGGTTGGTACGGGCACCGGGCGTACCACGGCGGTGCGCTCAGGGAACGGAAGGAACAGGTGTCCATGTATCTCAAACCCACCAAGTCCCGCCGCCGCCGGGCCCTTGTCGGCCTGGTAGCGGTCGGCGCGACGGTGCTCGGCATCGCCGGCGCTGGCCTC
>JASHSZ010000246.1 GCA_030040815.1 Streptosporangiaceae bacterium | reverse complement strand
AGCCCCGCTGCAGCGTCTCCCAGGCGGCAGGCTCGGCGAAGCTGCCCAGTTCGCGCGCTGCGGTCACCGTCCTCGCGAGCTGGGTCGTGGTCGCCACGTAGCAGCACAGCACGCCGCCCGGCCGCAGCATGTTCGCCGCGGCCTGCACGTAGTCCCAGGGCGAGACCATGTCCAAGACCACACGGTCGGCGTCCGCGATCCCGGCCGGGTCAAGCTCGCCGACCACCAGCTGCCAGGCCGGATGCAGTCCGCCAAAGTATCGCTGCACGTTGCTCGCCGCGATCTGGGCGAAGTCTGGCCGGCGCTCGAACGAGGTGAGCAGGCCCGCCTCGCCAACCGCCCGCAGCAGCCAGCAGGACAAGGCGCCCGAGCCGGCGCCTGCCTCCACCACGTGTGCGCCAGGGAAGATGTCGGCCAGGCCCACGATCTGCGCCGCATCCTTCGGATACACCACGGCAGCCCCGCGCTCCATCGCCAGCGCGTAGTCGGCCAGCAGCGGCCGGAAAGCCAGATACGGCGTACCGCCCGCGGACGTCACCAAGCTGCCCTCCGGTTTCCCGATGAGATCGTCGTGCGCGACCGCGCCGCGGTGTGTGTGGAACGACTTACCCGGGCTCAGCACGAGCCGGTGCTGACGCCCCTTCGGGTCGGTCAGCTGCACCTGATCGCCGACCGCGAACGGGCCGCGAGGCGGAGTGATCACGCCAGTCAGGCTAGCGGGGGCGCGGCAGCTGGTCGGTCACCTGCCCGCGAAGGCGTGGTCGAGATCGGCGGTTGCGAGCACGCCGTAGACCTGACCAGACGGCTCGACCAGCAGGTACTCCGAGGCGGGCGCGCGGCGGACGGCCTCGATCAGGTCCATGCCCGACAGGTCGGCGGATAGGATCATGTCGGGGTCCAGAGTCCTGGCCAGCGAGCCCGCGTCGATCCACGGCCGCCGCTGCTCCGGCGTCGCCATAACAGCGCCCTCGTTGACGATCGCAATGGGCTTCGCGTCGTGGTCCACGACGACCAGCGCCCGCGCCTGCGCGAGATCGGCCCGCCGGATCGCCTCCGCAAGCGGGAGGTTAGACGGGATGGGGATCGCGCGCCTGGCCAGCGCGCGCGCCTGCAGCGCAGGCAGCCGCTCCCGCACCCGGGCGGACCGCAGCGCCTGGCTGGCGCTCATCCACATGAACGCGGCGATCGCAACAAGCCAAAGGCCGTAGCCGTCTTCCAGGCTGAACACGCTCCGCGTTTGCGTCAGCACGGCTGCCACCACGGCGACCGCGATAATCCGCCCGGCCCAGGCAGCGAGGACGATGGAATAGTCACTCCGGCCGGTCAGCTTCCACAGGCCAGCCCGTAGCAGCCGACCGCCATCCAGCGGTAGCCCTGGCAGCAGGTTGAACACCCCCACCAGGATGTTGGCCAGGATGAACCGGTCGAGCAACACGCCCGCGACACCGGAGGGGCTGGCGATCACGTTCAGCCCGATGCCAAGGCCTGCCAGCGCAAGCGACATGGCCGGGCCTGCTGCCGATACCAGGAACTCCCGGCCCGGCGTCGGCATCTCCTGCTCGATCTCGGAGAAGCCGCCGAGCGGGTACAGGTGGATCCTGCGCACCGGCAGCTTCAAGCCGCGGGCAACCAGGCTGTGGCTCAGCTCGTGGATCAGCACCGACAGGTACAGCAACACAACGAAAGCGACGGCGACCAGATATCGCGGTACGGTGCCCTGCACCGTGCCGGGTATCACGTCGGTGTTGGAATACAGCACCACCAGAACAGCGGCGACCAGGAACCAGTACGGCGAGATGAAGACCGGGATGCCGAACGGCCGCGCGATCATGAAGCCGAGGCCTGCCCGGGACCGCGGCGCCGGAGTCTGCCGCCCTCGCTGCGGCGGTCCGCCCGGCTGCATACCATCTGCCACGCATCGATGCTACGCGGCGCAGGGCGCTCACAGCTCCGCTGCGGAAACGGATCTGCCCGGCGCGCCGGCGAACTTGCCAGCTCACGTTGTCGGAGTGGTCCCCTAGGCTGCCAGCATGAGCGACACACTCGCCGAGCCCGCCCCGTTGGCCACCGCTCTGCCGACTGAGCTAGCTGTGCCGACCGAGCCGACTGTGCCGACTGAGCCGACTGTGCCGACCGAGCCGGCCGATCAGTCGGTCGGCCCGAGCCTGTCGCCATCCCGCGCCGCCGACTTCATGACCTGCCCGCTGCTGTACCGGTTCCGCGTCGTCGACCGGCTGCCCGAGCTGCCGAGCCCGGCCACGGCCCGCGGCACGCTGGTCCACGCGGTGCTGGAGCGGCTGTTCGATGAACCGCCGCGGTGCCGGACGCCCGCCGCTGCCCGGACGCTGCTGCCCGGCCAGTGGGACCGGCTGGTTGCCGAAGTGCCGGAGCTGGCCGAGTTGTTCGACAGTGCGACGGAGCAGGCCGCCTGGTTCGAGGAGGCCGCGCTGATGCTCGATCGCTACTTCACGCTTGAGGACCCCAGCCGGATCGAGCCGAGTTACCGCGAGATGTCGGTGCACGCCCTGCTGGACTCCGGGCTGACACTCCGCGGCTACATCGACCGGCTCGACGTCGCGCCCACCGGCGAGATACGCATCGTCGACTACAAGACCGGACTGGCGCCACGGGAGGAGAACGAGGCCAGGGCGCTATTCCAGATGAAGTTCTACGCGCTCGCACTGTGGCGGACGCGTGGCACGATCCCGCGCCTGCTGCAGCTGATCTACCTGGGCAACGGCGAACTCGTCCGGTATGCGCCGGACGAGGGTGACCTGCTGGCGACCGAGCGTAAGGTCAACGCCTTGTGGCAGGCCATCGACCGGGCTGCGCAGTCGGGTGACTGGCGGCCGCGGCCGAGCCGGCTGTGCGAGTGGTGCTCGTATCAGCCGCTCTGCCCCGCCCACGGCGGCACGCCGCCACCACTGCCCGCCGTGCCCGTTCCCGCCGTGCCCGTTCCCGCCGTGCCCGTTCCCGCCGTGCCCGTTCCCGCGGGGCCCGTTCCCGCGGAGCCGACCCGCTAGCGGATTCAGGCAGCCTGGGTGTTCTCCGGGAAGTGGCACGCCACCTTGTGCCCCGGCACCAGGTCCGCCAGCGGCGGCTCGACAGTCCGGCAGATTTCCTGAGCCTTCCAGCACCGGGTGTGGAACCGGCAGGCTGGCGGCGGGTTCAGCGGGCTCGGCACGTCGCCGCTGAGCCGGATGCGCTCGCGCCGCTCCCGCGTGCCGCCCTCGCCGCGCACCGGCTCGGGTACCGGCACCGCGGACATCAGCGCGACCGTGTAGGGGTGCCGCGGCGTCGCGTAGAGCTCGTCGCGGCCGGCTACCTCCACGAGCTTGCCGAGGTACATAACCGCCACGGTGTCGCTGATGTGCCGCACAACGGATAGGTCGTGAGCGATGACGACATAGGTCAGGCTGAGCTCCTGCTGCAGGTCTTCCAGCAGGTTCACCACTTGCGCCTGAATTGACACGTCCAGCGCGGACACCGGCTCATCAGCCACGATCAGCTTCGGCTTGAGCGCCAGGGTCCGGGCGATGCCGATGCGCTGCCGCTGGCCGCCGGAGAACTCGTGCGGGTACCTGTTGTAGTGCTCAGGGTTGAGGCCGACGAGCTCGAGCAGCTCCTGCACCTCGCTCTTGACGCCGCGCTCGGTCTGCACGCCCTGCAGCCGGAACGGCGCGCCGACGATAGTGCCCACCGTGTGCCGCGGGTTCAGCGACGAGTACGGGTCCTGGAAGATCATCTGGATGTCCCGCCGTAGCGGTCGCATGGCACCCATGGACAGGTGCGTAATGTCATGCCCGTCGAAGATGATGTGCCCGGCGGTCGGCTCGAGCAGCCGGGTCAGCAGCCGCCCGGTGGTGGTCTTGCCGCAGCCCGACTCGCCGACCAGGCCGAGCGTATGCCCGGCCGCGATCGCAAAGTCGACGCCGTCGACAGCCTGGACAGCGCCGACCCTGTGCCGGAAGACGACGCCGCGCATGACGGGGAAATGCTTCTGCAGACCGGTTACCTGTAGCAGTGCGTCGCCGGCAGCGCCGACGCCGCCGGCCACTTCCGGAGTGCTGACCGGCGCGCTCACGCGTCCTCCCCGTCTGCGCGGGCGAGCGAAGCCACCCGCTCGGTTCGCAGCCTCGCCCGCTGCAGGCTCGTGAGGTGGCACGCCACCTTGTGTCCGGGCTCGATCTCGCGCAGCTCGGGTATCAGCGTCTCGCTCTTGCCGTCGGTCATGGCCGCGTAGTCGCAGCGCGGGTGGAACGGGCAGCCCGTCGGCACGCGGATCAGGCTCGGCGGAGTGCCCTTGATCGGCACCAGCCGCTCTGCCCTGGCCTCGTCCAGGCGAGGCATCGAGCTGAGCAGCCCCCACGTGTAGGGGTGCCCCGGCCGCGAGAAGATGTCCTCCGCCGAGCCGTATTCGGCGATTCTGCCGCTGTACATGACCAGGATGTCGTCGGACAACTCCGCCACGACGCCGAGGTCATGGGTGATGATGATGACCGCCGAGCCCATTTCCCGCTGCAGGTCGGAGATCAGGTCCAGGATCTGAGCCTGAACAGTCACGTCAAGGGCCGTGGTCGGCTCGTCGGCGATCAGCAGCTCCGGGTTGCAGCACAGCGCCATCGCGATCATGGCCCGCTGGCGCATGCCGCCGGAGAACTGGTGCGGGTAGTCGTCGACCCTGGTGGCCGGCTGCGGGATGCCGACCCGGCCCAGCATGTCGATGGTGTGCTGCCGGGCCGCCTTCTTGCTGACGTCGTTGTGGATCAGATAGGCCTCGGTGATCTGCGCGCCGACGGTGAAGTACGGGTGCAGCGACGACAACGGATCCTGGAAGATCATCGCCATCTTGCTGCCGCGCAGCTGCCGGACCCTGGCGGGTCCCGCGGTGACGAGCTCCTCGCCATCCAGCCAGATCTGGCCGGAGATCTCGGCGTTGGTGTGCTCGTGCAGCCCGAGAATGCCCAGGCTGGTCACGCTCTTGCCGGAGCCCGACTCCCCCACGATCCCGAGCGTCTTGCCGCGCTCCAGCGAGAACGACACGCCGTCGACGGCTTGGACCAGGCCGTCGTCGGTGGGAAAGCTGATCCGCAGGTCGCGCACCTCGAGGAGGGCATCCCCGACCGGGGTCGCCACGTCCCCCGCGGCTGCCGTCGGCTGAAACTGGCTCGAAGCCGTCCGGCTGCGCAGCAGCCGCCGCGCCGTGCCGACTGGCCCGGCTCCGCCGGCCACCGTCATCACAGCCTCACCCGGGGATCGATCACCGCGTACAGGATGTCGACCACCATATTCGCGATGATGATGAAGAACGACGCCAGCAGCACCACGCCCATGATCTCCGGCAGGTCCTGGTTATTGATGGCCTCGATCGTGAACAGGCCGAGACCGTGCAGGCTGAACGTTTCCTCGGTCAGTATCGCGCCGCCGAACAGCAGGCCGAGGTCCATGCCGAAGATGGTCAGGATGGGTGTCAGCGCCGCCCGCAGGCCGTGCTTGAAGATCACCGTCCGTTCGGGCAGGCCCTTGGCGCGGGCCGTCCTGATGTAGTCCTCGTTCATCGTCTCGAGCATCCCGGCCCTGGTCAGCCGCGCATACAGGGCGGAGTACAGGAACGCAAGAACGATCCACGGCAGGATGAGGTTCTTGGCCCAGTCCAGCGGGTTCTGCGTGATGCCCACGTAGGTCACGTTGAAGATCTGCCAGTGATAGCTGAACAGCAGCAGCGCTATCTGGCCGGTGAAGAAAATTGGCAGGGACACGCCCGCCAGCGCCGTGCCCATCGAGAGCCGGTCGAAGAAGGTGCCGCGCCGCAGCGCCGACACGATTCCGATTGCGACGCCGCTGACCAGCCAGATCACTGCCGCACCGATCGCTAGCGACGCTGTCACCGAGATATTGCTGACCAGCAGCGGCCATACGGGCTGCTGGTTACGCCAGGAATAGCCGAGGCACGGCGCCGGGCAGTACACCTTGCTCGTGCCGTTGGTGTAGGTCTCGCCGGCCACGATGGCCCTGAGGAATCTGCCGAACTGCACCGGCACCGGCTCGTTCAGGCCGAGCCTGTTCTCCATGGCGAGGATCTCCGACCGGGTCGGGATCTTGCCCACGTACCTGGCCGCGAGATCGTAATTTGTCACGCCGGCCAGCCTGGGCAGCAGGAAGAAGATCGCGTACGTGATCGCACTGACGATGATGAGCAGTATCAGGGTGGCGAACAGCCGCCTGACGATGAACGTAATCACGCTACGCGAAACTCCCTGCGCCGTTCGTGCGCGGTTCGTGCGGGCGCGCTGGCGACCTTCCGGTCGCCAGCGCGCCGCCCTTGCTAGTTAGCTGTTCAGCCCGAGCACGGCGTAGTTGTACATGCCGTAGTACTGGTCCATGTACACGTTCGTCACGCTGGGGTTCCGGTAGAGCAGCACCTTCTGGTAGACGATCGGCAGGATGTAGGCACCGGCCATCACGTCCTTGTCCACTTCGGCGTAGATCGCCGTCGCGGTAGCGGAGTTCGTGTCGCCGGCCGCCTTGTTGAACAGCTGGTTGATCGCCGCGACGTTGATCAGCGAGATGTTCGTGTTGCCAGCTGGCGCGATGGTGGCGCCGTCAGTCAGGTCATACAGGAAGCCGTAGCCGTCCGGCCAGTCGGCTCCCCAGCCGCCGAGCGCGATCCCGATGTTGTGGCTCTGCATGAAGGTCGGGACGCCGGCGTAGTTGCTGTAGTAGTCGCCGGTCGGG
>JASHSZ010000245.1 GCA_030040815.1 Streptosporangiaceae bacterium | reverse complement strand
GGCAGCGCGGACTCCTGCAGTTGCACGCCGAGCACCTCGGTGACCTCGTGGCGGTCGGCCTGCGGGTCTAGGCCGAGGATTCGGACCGAGCCGGAGTCCTGCGCTCGCAAGCCCTCCATGCACTCGACGGTCGTCGTCTTCCCGGCCCCGTTCGGGCCTAGGATTCCGAATATCTCCCCCTCCTGGACGGAGAAGGTGATGTCGTTCACCGCGACGGTGGGCCCGTAGGCCTTGGTGAGGTGCTCTACCTCTATGACGGACATTTGCGTGCCTCCTCTGGCACCCCGCCGGTTGCTTCGGCGGCCGTAAAATCTGATATCACAATGATAGGTCTCTGATAGACGCCCGTCCAGACGTAGGGCCCAGAATCTGTGCAGAACCTCGAGTTCCGCACTCGCCGACGGAGACGTATAAGAAAGCTCAGGCCGCGATAGGGCGAGCGGCCACCGCGGCCACCGGCCGGCCGCGCGCCGCCAGCGGCATCCTGGTGATCTTCGCTGGGACCGCGAAGGACTTCGTGGGTCGAGCTACCCTGGGTGGCGGTGGCTGCATCGGCAGCTGATTGCCCGGTGCGTGTCGATCGTCCGCTCTCAACCAACGGTGGCGGCCCGGTGTAAGCGACCGACGGGCCACGCCCGGATCAGATCTTGTCGAGCTCGCTAGGGCTGTAGAAGCCGAGCAGGATGTTGACGGGTACGCCGTTAGGGTCGTCTGCCTCTCCGAGCTCATCGCTGATCTTTTCCAGCTCGTTCCTGATCGAGTTGGCGCGATCCGGCGCTATCCGCCCGCTCGAGATCACCAGCTTCGGCCGGCGGTAGGCCTCGTCCTCCGGGAAGTCTTCTTCGGCTGCCCGGCCCTCGCGATAAGCGCCGAACAACTGCTGGCTGAACATCCGCACCATCGCGTTCACGGCAGCCTCTGCCGCTTCAGGGGCAGCCTTGGCAATTGGCCCGAGCTGCAGATCGCGATGGATCGCGCGGTACCGCTGCTCGAGGATTCCGGACACCATCCGGGTGGCGGCGACCTCGATCAGCCCGGCGGATTCGAGCACCTTGACGTGACGGTACAGCCGCGTCTGCGGCTCGCCGAGCTCCTCGGCGAGTTCCTTCACCGACATCACTCGAGGCTTATTAGTTCCTACCTCTAGCGCATACATGATGCGCAGCCGGGTCGGCGCCGCCAGCGCCTTGAGGATCTCGACCTGCGCAGCATCGGGAACGGGCGGCCGACCGGCCCGCGAACTGGCCTCGCCAGCCCCAGGTTCAGCCTCCTGCTCATCGCTCACGTTTACATCTTGCCACATGGTCGCGATGCCATTATCATTCATATAAATATGAATGATCTCTCTGATATGAACGCTGGAGATCACTTGAATGCTGGCTGGTGGGTGAACGCTGGTCAGCGACCACGAGAAGGGAGCACGTCATGAACCCCCAGCTGATCTGCCAGCTAGCAAGACGGCGCGTATCTGAGGTCCGTCAGCAAGCGACACGCTGCCGGCTGGCCGCAGCCGACCGCGAGCCGCGCGACTCCGTCAAGCAGCGGGCCGGATGGGCGCTCATCAAGGTCGGCCTGAAGCTCACCGGCCCGCCCAGCCGGCAGCAGTACCCCCGGCCGCGGCCGGCGGGCCTCTAATCGGCCACGCAATGGACGCCGGGCGGCGAGTGCAGTGACTTCTGTTCCAGCTCAGGAGAGCCACATCCCGGCAGCGGCGAATGCCGCGCTCAGCCATCCGCCGCTGTGGCGGAACCTCGAGTTCCAGACCCTCTGGGTTGGCGGGTCTATGTCGACTCTCGGCGTTGCGGTGGCTGACGTTGCTTACCCGCTGGCGATCCTCGGGATTACCGGATCACCGGGTCGCGCGGGCCTGTTCGCGGCACTGCTCGCCGTCGGCATGCTGACATCCGCACTGCCTGCCGGGCAGTTGGCCGACCGGTACGACAGGCGGGCCCTCGTCATAGCCGCGGAGTCTTGCCGCGCACTGGTGACGGGAGCGGTCGCTGGCGGGCTGATCGCCGGCTGGCCGTCGCTTCCCGTACTGCTGATGGCGGCCGTCCTGCTCGGGGCCGGGCAGTCCGTCTCTGGTGCTGCTCGGATGCCCCTGGTGCGCTCAGTCGTCGCGCCCGAGCAGCTGACCACTGCTCTCGTGCAAGAGGAGGTACGGCAGAGCGGCGCGCAGCTAGCAGGCCCGCCACTCGCCGGCGCGCTTTATGCGATCCGTGCGCTGGCGCACGCCGTGCCGTTCCTGTTCACTGGCGGCTCGTTCGTGATAGCACTGCTCACCACAATCCTCATGAAAGTCATGCCTGGCGGTGCCCGACCGGATCCACGGGCCGTGGCTGTGCAGGCACCAAGCGAGCACGACACTGGCAAGCCGGCTGGCGAGCACCACGGCGGGATGCTGACCGGCTTGCGAACTATCTGGTCCCATCCCGTCCTGCGTCCGGCGATGGCAATCTTCACGATGGTCAACACGGTTGGCGCGGGCGTAGACCTGATCATCATCGTGCTGCTCCGGCATCACCACGTTCAGTCCGAAGTGATCGGCCTGGTCCTGGCCAGCGCGGCGGCGGGCAGCCTGGCGGGGGCGCCTCTAGTGAAGGTGCTGCACCGGCTGCGTCCAGGAGTGCTCGTGATCTCCGAAGCCGCGCTCTTGGTGGCGGGCTTCTTCCTGCTTACGCTCCCGTTCGGTCCCTGGTGGGTGGCAGGGATCTTGTTCGTCGCCATGCTCGCCGTGCCTGCCATGCGCGTGCTGCTCGACGTACTGGTATTGCGGCAGACGCCCGATCAGGAACGCGGCCGCGTCATTGCCGCCGTCATGGTGCTGCTCGGCGTGGGCACCCCGGTCGGTGTCGGCGCCGCCGGCCTGATGCTGCAGTACCTGAGCGCGACTACGACGATGCTGGTGTTGGGCGCGGTACTGGCGGTAGCCGTGGGCGTGTTCGCGCCCCGGCGACAGCTACTGCAGGCACGCTGGCCTGAAGTGTCCGGCAGACCTGAAACACAGACCTGACCTCGGCGAGCGCGACCCTGGTCGAGGACCGACCAACTGCTGCTCGCGGCGGGCCGCCGACTGACGCCGTTAAGCTATCGCGCGACGGCTGGAGCAGCGGCCAGCGGCTGGGCAGAAGGCAGCTGCCGGTGACCGGGAATGCGTGGCCAACCACGGTGGATGGTCTGCGGGGCTGGCTGGCGGTCTTTTGACCGAGGCGGCGTCGTTCGTGCGCGCAGCACGATCCTCGCGGCTGGGGGCTTCGTCATGAACCACGAGATGGTCGCTCAGCACGTGCCAGCGCTGGCGAACAAGCCGTTCGTCCAGGGCACACCCTTTGACGACGGCCTCGGCATCAAGCGCGGCATGTCCGCCGGCGGCCAGGCGCTGCACATGGACCAGGCCTTCCTTACCGCACCCTTTTACCCGCCAGGCCAACTGCTGACCGGGATCATCGTCAACCGCGACGGCAGGCACTTCGTCGTCGAGGACAGCTACCACTCGCGCACCTCGGGGTTCGTACGCGCCCTCGGCAACCCGGCGGGTCACCTCGCCGCGACGCTGCAGGCTTATAACCTAGCGGCTGCGCGTGGCGAGGACCCGGAGT
>JASHSZ010000244.1 GCA_030040815.1 Streptosporangiaceae bacterium | reverse complement strand
GCAAGGTCTTGCGGCACTCGGCCTACTGATCACGAGCCCGAAGGGCAGCGAGTCCGCGCGTATGCCAGGGTGAGTGGTATGGCGCGCGCGCAGTTGGACAAGAAGCCCGCCGAGGTATCGGCGATGTTCGACACCATCGCGCCGCGCTATGACCTGCTGAACGACGCGCTCTCGCTGGGCATGGACCGGCGCTGGCGGAGGGCAGTTGCCAGAGCGGTTGACGGCGGGCTGGGCCAGCTGGTCCTCGATCTTGCGGCTGGCACGGGTACCTCCTCGCGGGTCTTTGTGCGGCACGGCGCGCGGTGCGTGGCCTGTGACTTCTCCCTGGGCATGCTGACCATCGGGGCGCGCAGGCCCGCCATCGGGCTGGCTTTCGTCGCCGGGGACGCGCTGGCACTGCCCTTCCGAGACGGCATTTTCGATGTGGTGACGATCTCCTTCGGGCTGCGCAACGTGGCCGACACCGGCCAGGCGCTGCGCGAGCTGTTCCGGGTCACGAGGCCGGGCGGGCGCCTGGTGATCTGCGAGTTCAGCCACCTGCCCGTGCGGCGGCTGAACACGCTCTACGAGCGCTACCTGGCGGGAGTGCTGCCTGCCGTGGCCGGCCGACTGTCGCGCAACGCCGAGGCGTACGAATACCTGGCGGAGTCCATCCGTGACTGGCCACCGCAGGAGGTGCTGGCGGGCCAGATCGCAGCGGCGGGCTGGTCTGGGGTCAGCTGGCGGAACCTGAGTTTGGGGGTCGTCGCCCTGCACGAGGCGCGGCGTCCCGGCTAGCCGTCTGAACTGCGCAAACATGAGGGGAACGACGTGCCGGCGGAATGGCATCGAGGCACCCTCCCGGCCGTGGCAGCCCGTCAGCGGCACCGGCCGCGGGTCGGTCGGTCGTCAGTGCCGACGCAGGACTAGACTTCCTCAGCGGAAGCTCTTGTGAAGGGGTTCACAAGACAGATCAGGACGGGTCCGTGACCGAGCAAGCACCCCCTGCCGGCACGCCGGACTTGCCCCCTCAGGACGCCGGTGCTCTTCAGCCTGGCAGCGTTCCTGCAGATGGCGAGCTCGGCACCGGGCGCGCGAGCGCGCCGGGCGGCGAGACGGCCGACGTGGTCGTCGTCGGCGCCGGGCCGGCCGGGTCGGCGGTCTCCTATTATCTGGCGACCGCGGGCGTCAGCGTGCTGCTGCTAGAGAAGACCCACTTCCCCAGGGAGAAGGTCTGCGGCGACGGGCTGACGCCGCGCGCGGTCAAGGCGCTGACGGCCATGGGCGTGCCGCTGCCGGAGAACGACGGCTGGCTGCGGAACAAGGGCCTGCGGATCATCGGCGGCGGCAGCCGGATCGAGCTGGACTGGCCGGAGCTGTCCAGCTACCCGGGCTACGGGCTGGTCCGGGCCCGGATCGACTTCGACCAGATCCTGGCCAGGCACGCGGAGAAGGCCGGCGTACGGCTGCTCGAGGGCGTGCCGGTGACCGGACCGCTGCTGGACGAGCGGACAGGGCGCATCACCGGCGTGACCACGAAGGATGGCAGGCAGTTCCGCGGCCGGCTGGTGGTAGCGGCGGACGGCAACTCATCGCGTCTGTCAGTGGCCATGGGCCTGCACAAGCGGGAGGACCGGCCGCTCGGGGTGGCGGTGCGCACCTATTACACCTCGCCGCGGCACGACGACGACTACCTGGAAGCCTGGCTCGACCTCTGGGATGGCACGTCGCTGCTGCCCGGCTACGGCTGGATCTTCGGCATGGGCGACGGCACCTCGAACGTCGGGGTGGGCCTGCTCAACACCTCCGCGGGCTTCGGTGAGATCGACTACCGGGACCTGCTGCGCCGGTGGCTGGCGACGATGCCGGAGGAGTGGGGCTTCACCGAGGAGAACCGGGCGCAGCCGATCCGCGGCGCAGCGCTGCCGATGGCGTTCAACCGCACGCCGCACTATACCCGCGGCCTTCTCCTGGTCGGGGACGCCGGCGGGATGGTCAACCCGTTCAACGGCGAGGGCATCGCCTACGCGCTGGAATCCGCCGAGATCGCCGCGCGGGTGATCACGCAGGCGCTCGCCAGGACCACCGCCGCCGGCCGCGAGATGGTGCTGCAGACCTACCCGCGGCAGCTCAAGGACGCCTACGGCGGCTACTACACGCTCGGCCGGATCTTCGTCGATCTCATCGGCAAGCCGTCCGTTATGAAGTTCGCAACCAAGCACGGGGTGAAGCGCCCGGCCGTCATGCGGTTCAGCATGAAGCTACTTGGCAACCTGACCGAGACCCGCGGCGGTGACGCCGTGGACCGAGTACTCAACGCGGTGTCTAAGATGACGCCCGCAGCCTAACTGGCCAATGACCGGCAAAGCGGCCGTGCCGCCGACGATGGCGCCCATCCGGACAAGGGGGTGACAGGGCGATGAGCCTGTGGGTACCGATCCTGGTCCTCGGCATCCTGTCGGCGATTTTCGCGATCTTCTCGCTGGTGGCAGGTGCGTTGGCCGGCCCGAGGCGATGGAACAGGGCCAAGCTCGACAGCTACGAGTGCGGCATCGAGCCGACAAGGCACACCCAGGGGATGAGATTCCCTGTCAAGTACTACCTGACGGCGATGCTCTTCATCATCTTCGACATCGAGATCATCTTCCTCTATCCGTGGGCCGTCTACTTCGACAAGCTCGGGCTCTTCGGCCTAGTCGAGATGGTCACGTTCATCGTCGCGGTGCTGATCGCTTACTCCTACGTATGGCGCCGCGGCGGGCTGGATTGGGATTAGCCAATGGGAATTGAGGACAAGCTGCCGAGCGGCGTACTGCTGACCACCGTGGAGAAGGTCGCCGGGTACGCCCGCTCCCACTCGGTCTGGCCGGCCACGTTCGGGCTGGCCTGCTGTGCCATCGAACTGATGGCGGTCGGCGGCCCGCGGCATGACCTAGCCAGGTTCGGTATGGAGAAGACCGGTTCCACGCCGCGGCAGGCCGACCTCATGGTGGTGGCAGGCCGGGTCAGCCAGAAGATGGCGCCGGTGCTGCGGCAGATCTATGACCAGATGCCCGATCCCAAGTGGGTGATCTCGATGGGCGTCTGCGCGTCGAGCGGCGGGATGTTCAACAACTACGCGATCGTGCAGGGCGTGGACCACATCGTGCCGGTCGACATCTACCTGCCCGGCTGCCCGCCGCGGCCCGAGATGCTCATCGACTCGATCGTCAAGCTGCACGACAAGATTCAGAACATGAAGCTGGGCATCAACCGGGAGCGGCAGATCACCGAACTGGAAGAGGCCAGTCTGCGCAGGCTGCCGCTGGTGGCAGGCCCAGACGAAGAGCTGCTGTCGGTGGCCGAGCAGGGCGTGCGGGAGCCGGATCCGAACTACCGGGGCGACGAATTCGCGCCGAGGCGGCCGGTATGAGCGAGCCGGACAGCAACCAGCAGCCAGCCGTCCCCGATCCGGCCGTGCTGGCTGGTCAGGAGCGGCTGACCGAGCCGGTGGTCCGCACCGGGATGTTCGGAGTCTCCGGCTCCGGCGACACCTCGGGCTACGGTGGCCTCCAGGTCCGCCGGCCACCGCGGGTGGCCAGCCCGCGGCCGTACGGCTCGTACTTCGACGAGGTCGCGGATCGGCTGGCGGATGCACTGACGGCCACCGGCTCCTCTTTCGGGGAGGCCGTCGAACAGGTCGTCGTGGCCAGCGGCGACCTTACTTTCTATGTGCGTCGCGAGCACCTTCCACTGGTTGCGGCCCGACTGCGGGATGACTCGGCGCTGCGTTTCGAGCTGTGCCTGGGCGTTTCCGGCGTGCACTACCCGACCGAGCCCGGCTCTGAACTGCACGCCGTCTACCACCTGCTGTCCATCACGCACAACCGCAGGGTGCGGCTGGAGGTTACCGCGCCGGACGCCGACCCGCACGTGCCGTCGCTGGTGGGCGTGTACCCCACCTGCGACTTCCACGAGCGGGAGACCTGGGACTTCTTCGGCCTGATCTTCGACGGTCACCCCGCGCTGACCAGGATCGAGATGCCCGACGACTGGCGCGGGCATCCGCAGCGCAAGGACTACCCGCTCGGCGGCATCCCGGTCGAGTACCGCGGCGCCACGATTCCGCCACCCGAGGAGCGGAGGGCTTACGAATGACCGCTCCGGCCGACCATCAGCCCCATGGTGCCGCCGCAGCTGGCACCGACGAGGACCGCTATGAGGGGGATCCGTACGACATCGACTCCGACGACGACTACGACGAGGGGCGCGTCTACCACGTCAGCGGCGAGGACTGGGATGAGGTCGTCGGGGCAGCGGCGACCGACGACCGGGCCGGGGACGAGCGGCTGATCGTCAACATGGGACCGCAGCACCCCTCCACGCACGGCGTGCTGCGGCTGGTTCTCACCCTCGACGGCGAGAGCGTCACCGAGGTCCGGCCGGTCATTGGGTACCTGCACACCGGCATCGAGAAGAACATGGAGTTCCGTACCTGGACCCAGGGCGTTACCTTCTGCACCCGGATGGACTACCTGTCCCCATTGTTCAACGAAACCGCCTACTGCCTGGCGGTGGAGAAACTGCTGGGTATCGAGTCCGAGATACCCGAGCGGGCCAACGTCATCAGGGTGCTGATGATGGAGCTGAACCGGATCGGCTCGCATCTGACCGCGGTCGGCACGATGGGCTTGGAACTGGGCGCGAGCACGGTTTTCACCTACGGCATGCGCGAGCGGGAGAAGACGCTTGACCTGCTGGAGCTCATCACCGGCTTGCGGATGAACCACGCCTACATTCGGCCCGGCGGGGTCTCGATGGACCTGCCGGCCGGCGCGCTGGAGCGGCTGCGGGACTACGTCCGGATCATGCCAGGCCTTCTAGGCGAGATCCGGGCTCTCTTCGATGCCGCCCCCGTCTTCCTGGCCAGGACCAGGAACGTTGCCTACCTCGACGTGACCGGCTGCATGACGCTCGGGATCACCGGCCCGATCCTGCGTGCCGCCGGGCTGCCGTGGGACCTGCGCAAGAGCCAGCCCTACTGCGGCTACGAGACGTACGAGTTCGACGTGCCAGTCCGGGACACCTGTGACCCCCTCGGCCGGTATCAGGTTCGGATGGACGAGCTCGATCAGTCGCTGCGGATCATCCGGCAGTGCGTGGATCGGCTGGCGGGCGGTCGGCAGGGGGACGAGCCGGTGATGATCCGCGACGCCAAGATCGGCTGGCCGGCCCAGCTCGCGCTCGGGCCCGACGGCATGGGCAACTCGCCGGACCACATCGCGCACATCATGAGCCAGTCGATGGAGGCCCTGATCCACCACTTCAAGCTGGTCACGGAGGGTTTCCGGGTCCCGGCCGGGCAGACATACGTGGCGGTGGAGTCCCCCCGCGGAGAACTGGGCTGCCACGCGGTCAGCGAGGGCGGTACCCGGCCGTATCGGGTGCACTTCCGGGATCCGTCGTTCACGAACCTGCAGGCGGTCTCCGCGATGTGCGAGGGCGGCATGGTCGCCGACGTGATCGCCGCGGTCGCCAGCATCGATCCCGTGATGGGAGGCGTGGACAGGTAATGGCGCTGACCGAAGAGGCGCGCGCCCGGCTCGCACCACAGGCAGCCGAGATCATCGGCCGGTACCCGAAGGCGCGCTCCGCCATGCTGCCGCTGCTGCACCTGGTGCAGTCGGTGGAGGGGTACGTGTCCGAAGATGGCATCGCGTTCTGCGCGGAACAGCTCGGGCTGTCCGAGGCCGACGTCACCGGCGTGGTCTCGTACTACACCATGTACAAGCGCAAGCCGGTCGGCGAGTACCACGTCGGCGTGTGCACCAACACGCTGTGCGCGGTGATGGGCGGCGACGCGATCTTCGCCGACCTAAA
>JASHSZ010000243.1 GCA_030040815.1 Streptosporangiaceae bacterium | reverse complement strand
GTTTCCCAGTAGGCAGCCTGGGTCAGCTTGGCGGAGCCGTCAGCATGAGTGCCTGCCGGCATGGCCGGTGCGAACTGACGGATGGCGCGGCTCGTGACCTGCGGCACCGCGTCGATGACGCCGCGCAGGACTTCCTTGAGCGTCACGGCCTGGTAGTTATCCTGGCCGACGTCCACGGAGTGGCCGCGAGCGCGGATCGTGCTGGGGGGCAACGACCCGGTGAAGCCGCCCGAAGTATCGTCGATCGGCCGGTAGCCGATGGCTAGCAGGCAGTCGCTGGCCTCGATGGCCTCGAGTGTCTGCGGCGCGCTGGCCTTGCCGTTGTAGATGCCCGCGTAGTACGGGAACGTCTCGTCGATCACTGCCTTGGCCGGCCCGGTCACCGCTACCGGCAGCTGGAGTTTCTCGGCCAGCCCCATGACTTCCGTTGCGACGCCGTACCGTTCGACGTCCTCATCCACCAGGATCGCCGGTGACTTCGCCTGCGACAGGTGGTCGGCGATGGCGGCGGCGCATGACTTGAGCCGTTCCGGGTCGCTCGCCGGCTCGGCGAGCATCAGCGGGTCCGCCGGGACCTCGATGTCGAGGCAGGCGATGTCCGATGGCAGTTCCATGTACACCGGGAGCTTTTGCCGCCAGGCAGTGAGGATCAGCCGGTCGATCTCCGTGACCGCGTTGGACGGGGTCAGCCTGGCCTGCGCGGCGGTCACCTGCGCGAAGGCGCCGAGGAATCGGTCCCACGTCCCGTCGGCGGTCGTGTGGTGCATCCCCAGGCCGCGCTCGATCGATCTCAGCGGGATCGACCCGGCGATGAGGATCACCGGGACGTGCTCGGCGTAGGAGCCGGCGATCCCGTTGATCGCGCTCATGGCGCCTACGGCGTTGGTCACGGTTAGCACGCCCAGGCCGCCGAGCCGCGCGTAGCCGTCTGCCGCGTAGGACGCGTTCAGCTCACTGCACGTGCCGACCCATGACAGGTAGCCAGCGTCCTGGTTCAGCTGTAGTAGCTCGAGGTTGTAGTCACCTGGCACGCCGAAGAGGTGGCCGACGCCGGCCTCCTTGAGGCGGCGAAGCAGGAAGTCGCCGATCTTCATCCGCTGAGTTGGACTGGTGGACATCGTGTTTCCCCCGAATGGTTGGTGTCGTCAGGCGGCTCGCCACGCGGCCTCCCTGGCCTGTCTAAGGCCGACGCCAAGGTTTTACCGCCGCCTCGACCCGGGAAACGCTCCAACCGAGGTGGACCGTGACCACGCGGACTAATGCGCGCGGGAAGCGGGCATATGACGCTCACGGTCATCAGCACGGCCGGGCCCGAGCGATTGAGTACACCCTGACCAACCTGCGGGCCGCCCGCCGAGGTCAGGGGCCGGCTGGGGTCGGCCCGGCGCCCAGGTAGCGCAGCACCGCCAGGACGCGGCGGTTCCCGCTATCGCCGGGGTACAGCCCGAGCTTGGTGAAGATCGAGTTGATGTGCTTGCTGACCGCGCTGTCAGTGATCACGAGGGCCGATCCGATTTCCGCATTAGAGCGGCCCTCGGCCATGAGTGCCAACACGTGGCGTTCTCGCTCGGTCAGGACGTCCAGCGGGTCCGCGCCCCGCCGGACCAGGAGCTGGGCCACCACTTCCGGGTCCAGCGCGGTGCCGCCGGCTGCAACCCGGCGCAGCGCGTCCAGGAACTCGGCCACGTCCGCTACCCGGTCCTTGAGAAGGTAGCCGACGCTGCTGGTGTTCGCGGATAGCAGGTCGGCGGCGTAGCGCTCCTCTACATACTGCGACAGCACCAGAATCGCGATGCCCGGCCACTGGCCGCGGATCACTAGCGCAGCTCGGATGCCCTCATCGGTGTGGGTCGGGGGCATCCGGACGTCGGCGATCACCACATCGGGCAGTTCCCGCTCGACGGCGGCCAGCAGCGCGCTGGCGTCACCCGCGGTGGCCACGACCTCGAAGCCGGCGCCGTCCAGCAGCTTGGTGAGCCCCGCCAGCAGCAGCACAGAGTCCTCGCCGATCACCACCCGGAGCCGGTCTGGCCCAGCCGACCCCAGCTTGTCGGTCACGGGTTCCACGCTAGTGCCACCCCGTTTCCGTACGGACTAGACAAGCGTGTGGGGAACGGGCTGCGCATGGGTCGCGGCTTTCGGGCTAGCCGGCGTGGCTGCTGGCGGCCCTGGCCGGGCGGAACGGCGCGGCCTTGGTGGTGCCGAGCAGCGCAGGAAGCTTATTTAGCTCGCTGGTGTAGGCGGCGCGGTACTGGCTGACCGCGGTGTCGAGAGCTTCCTGGTTGGCGCTGACAAGCTGCTGCTCGTAGCTGGCCTGGACGGCGAAGTAGATGCCGGCCAGGTCCGCGGACTGCGTGCAGTCGGCGTCGGTGACCGCGACGGCGATCTGCGCCTGGTCGGCCGCGGCGCTGACATGACTTGACGGGCTGATGAAGTGCGCGTTCCCATACATGGCCTGGACCTCTTGGTTGAACACGTTCTGTGGCTGGCTGAAGCCGTAGCCGTTCCTCGCCATGCAGGCGGACCAGAGCCGGGTGGCGGCAGTCACCGCCGGGTCGTGCTGCATGTCGTTTTGGATGTCGCTGCCGAGGGTGATGATGCCGGCCAGCGGCCCGTTCTGGGTGGCATTGGCGAAGTCCTGGATGATGGTGCCGCACTTGCTGGCCGCGGCTTGTTCTGCCCTTGGCACGCTTGGCGGGTTCACCAGTCCTCCGCCGCCGAGGCCGAGGGTAGTGAGGGCGGCGCCCGGCGGATAACGGAAGCCGTACTGCTGCGCGTCGGCAGTGCCGAGGTAACCCCATTCGCCCCAGGGCTGCGTGAAAGCGAGGCTCCCGCCGATCGAGACAGCGATGGGCACAATGCCATCGTTGATGGTCACGCCGGGGTAGCCGGCTGCGCTCATGCACGGCCCAGCGAGGGTGTACTGCGACTCGCCGGGCGCCAGGCCGTCGTTGCTGGATATGCCCAGCGCGGCGTAGGGGGTGAACGCCTCGCTGGACAGCGCCGCCTGGCCCGAGGCGGGTGGCGGCGGCTTGCCAACGCTGGGCTTGGTCACGGTGCCGTTGGGCAGGTTGGGCGCCACGGCGGTGCACGCGGTGAGAGCCGCGCAGCAGGCCAGGACGCCGAGGCCGGTGCCGATGCGCATGGGGAACCTCCCTTCGCTGGCCGTTAGCCGTGCCGCAGTGCGGCCAGCGGGCTGATCCGTGCGGCGCGGATGGCGGGGTAGGCGCCGGCGAGCAGGCCGACCACGGCGCCGAGCAGCGGGGCGGGCAGGGTGTAGACCGGGTCGAGGACGGCGGTCCAGTCCTTAGCGGCGGCGAAGATCACCACGATCCCGACGCCGACGCAGGTGCCGATCAGCCCGCCGAGGGTGCCGAGGGCAACCGACTCGGCGAGAAACTGGGCGGCGATGTGCCGGGGACGGGCACCCAGGGCGCGGCGCAGGCCGATTTCCTCGGTGCGCTCGAGCACGGCGACCAGGGTGGTGTTGGCGATGCCGACCGCGCCGATCAGCAGGCTGATCAGCGCCAGGACCAGGAACAGGCCGGCTAGGTCGCCGGACACCTGGCTTTGCAGGGTCTGCGGGCTGGGCGGGGAGGTCACCACCAGCCGACTCGGGTCGGTTGGCAGTTCGGCGGCGGCGATCTGCCGGGCCACCGCGCGTGCGGCGCCGATCCGGGTCGCGATGACCATCTGGGCCTCGTCCTGATTGCCGATGCCGGGCTGCGGGTTGCCGTAGTCGGCCAGCGCGGTGTTCTCCGGGATCAGCATCACGTTCTCGCCGGCGACCACTCGCTGGGCGGACCGGTAGATGCCGACCACCGTGTAGCCGATGCCGTTGACGAACACCGCGGGGTGGCTGGCCAGCCGCGCTGGGGAGACGCCCAGGGCGGCA
>JASHSZ010000242.1 GCA_030040815.1 Streptosporangiaceae bacterium | reverse complement strand
CGGCTTGGTCTCGACCAGGCCCTCATCGGCAAGCCGCGCCAGGGCATCGCGCACCGGAGCACGCGACAGCCCCAGCTCTTTGGCGATGGCCGCGTTGCTCACTACCGCCCCCGGAAGAATGTCTCCGCGGACTATCGCATCGCGGATCGCTTCATAGGCCGTGTCACGCAGGAGTGTGCGCTCCACACGAGGCAGTATCACACTGATATGTTAGATGTCAGTTCTCCCGTCGACAACGGGCTTCCTCCGCCTGACACCGCGACGTTGGCGTCACCGCTGCATCCCAGCCGATGGTGGCGTGATCCGCCCAAGGCCAGGCAGCTTGCAAGTCATACGAACCCGGCCAATAGCCGGGCGTAGCGCTACGCCGCCCTACCAGCAGCTTCAATCGCCAGACATCCGCCTACGGCGCCCTCCCTCGCCCGTTGCTTGCTCCCCAATTGCTCCCCGCCCAAGGACCACGCGCGGACCGCCGCGAGCGCAGCATCCCGCCACGCTCCACCCCCGAACCGCGGCGGGCCAGCGCCCCGCACCCGCTCCTGGCGGCAGGCGCGATCCGCTGGCCGGCTGCTCGCCATGCCGCACGAGGCCCTGCTCGCCGTGAATGCGGTCCGCCGAGGTGGCAGCACTGTTCCGGCCAGTGTATGTTAGTCACTAACATGTTAGTGACTAACATCCTGGAGTGCTTGTGTGGGATCGTAAGTGGTGGATGCTGGCAGCGACGTGCCTGTCGGTCGTCGTCGTGGGCCTGGACTTGACCGTGCTGAACATCGCGCTGCCCGCGATCTCGGCGGCGTTGCACGCCGGCACGGCGGACCTGCAGTGGATCGTCGACGCGTATTCGCTGGCGTTCGCCGGGGTGATGCTGTCGGCCGGGGTGATCGGGGACCGTTTCGGCCGCAGGCGGCTGCTGCTGGCAGGGCTGGCGGTGTTCCTCGGGGCGTCGGTGTGGTGCGCGCTATCGGTCTCTGCGGGGGAGCTGATCGCGGCCCGCGCGGTGATGGGGCTTGGCGCGGGGATGGTGTTCCCGCTGTCACTCGCGATCGTCTCGGCCGCGTTCGGCGGCGCTGACCGGCCTAAGGCCATCGGTATTTTCACTGCGGCGGTCGCGGCCGGCCTGCCGCTCGGCCCGATCCTTGGCGGCGTGCTGCTGCAGCACTTCTCGTGGCACTCGGTGTTCTGGATCAACGTGCCCGCCATCTGCATCACCCTGGTAGCCGGCGCCGCCCTGCTGCCGGAGTCGCGCAGTTCCGACGCGCCGCCGTTGGACATCCCCGGCGCCCTGCTGTCGGTCGGGGCGGTCATTTGCCTGGTCTGGGGCGTCATCAATGGCCCCGAACGCGGCTGGACTGCACCAGCCACCGCGTGGCTGCTAGCCGCTTCCGCAGTGCTGGCAGCTGTATTCGCAGTCCGGGAACGGCGCGCCACACACCGTCTCGTTGACCCGGCGATGTTCGGTGACCGACGGTTCACCTGGGGCACGGCCGCCACCGTCGCCGTCTCGGTCGCGCTGTTCGCGATGATGTTCGTGGTCCCCCAGTACCTGCAAAGCGTCGCCGGTGACGACCCGATCAGCGCAGGGCTGCGGCTGCTGCCCATGATGGGCGGGTTGCTGGTCGCGGGCGGCGGGGCCAGCCTGGCCGCGCGGACGGCTGGCATCAGGTTTACCGTGGCCGCCGGGCTGGCGCTGGTGACAGCCGGGCTGGTCGTGCTCAGCCAGGTCCACCTGTCTACCGGATACGCCGTCGTGGCATCCGGGCTGACACTATGCGGGCTGGGTACCGGCGCGTCCATCGCCGTGGCGATGGATGCGGTCATGGCCGCGGCCGGAGGTGACGAAGCCGGCGCCGGCGCCGCGGTGAACAGCACGCTGCGGCAGGTAGGCGGAGCGATCGCCATCGCCGTACTCGGCAGCGTCTTGTCAGCCAGCTACGCCCGCGCCCTCCGGCCTGCCCTCACCGCGCTGCCCGCAACGTACGCCGCCACCGCCCGAGCTTCCATCGCTGAGGCCACCCAGCTTGCCAGGTACCTCCCATCAGGACGCGCCTTGCACACCGCAGCGGGAACCGCCTTCCTGCACGGCATGAGCATTGTCATGCTCGTTTGCGCCGCGATTACGGCTGTTGCTGCCCTCACTAGCATGTGCTACCTGCCCGGCCGCGTCGGCGGTCCCCGGCCCGAACCCACCCGCGATCACCGCCCCGCCCTGCCGGACGCGGGCTATGAGACTTATGACCGGCCTGCAGCAACAACGGCGGCACCGCCCGAAAGCCGCCATCTCCGGCGCAGCCGCGCCAGCACGCTAGCAGCCATCCGACCTCGGAAAGACCTCGAGTAAGTGGCCCCGAACACAACGCCGTATCGCATCGGGCGAGCATTGCTGATCGCGTTCTGCGTCGCGGCGGCCACCGTGGCCGGACTGGCCTCCTTCACGATGCTGGTCACAGGAACTCCCTTCGACGACATCTGGAAGGCCAAGGAGCACGACTATCAACAGATGCTCCCGCACCGGATACCGATCGGGCTGGGCTTCGCGCTGTTGGCGGTCCTGCTGGCCCTTGCAGCGATCGGCTGGATCCGGCGGCGACGCTGGGCCTGGCTCCTGACCGCGATCATGATCGGCGCCCACCTTGCCGCGGACCTGGTAATGCTCGTCATTTCGAGAACCTGGACCAACGTCGGTCCAGTGGCGATCGAGGCGCTGGTCTTGACATGGCTTCTGCTGCCCCGCACCAGATCAGGAATACTGAGTACCCGTGACGCTCGCACCCGAGCCTGAGCCAGAGTGGCGGCAGCTCAAGAAGAGCGCCACCCGCGACCGCATCCTCGCCAGCGCGCTGACGCTGTTCCGCGAGCAGGGATATGACGCCACCACTGTCGAGCAGATCGCAGCCACTGCGGGCGTATCGCACATGACGTTCTTCCGCTACTTCCCCACCAAGGAAGACGTGGCCCTGTCCGACAGCTACGACCCTGCCATCGCCAGCTTCATCGCCCAGACCCCGGCCGAGTGGCCCCTCATCCAGCGGATCCGCGCGGCGCTGGTCCACGGGCTCCGCGCGGTCTACGACACCGACCGGGACACCCTGCTTGCGCAGAACAAGCTCATCATCTCCACCCCGGCGCTCCGGCAACGCCTATGGGCAAACCAGATCACCACCCAGCAGCTCATCCTGCAGGCCCTCGCCGCGAGCCAGGACGACCAGGAACCCAGCTTCCAGGACCGCGTCACCGTCGCCGCCTGCCTGGCTGCAGCCAGCACCGCCATCCTCGCCTGGATCGACAACGACGGCACCCCCGACCTCCCCGACCTGATCGACCAGGCGTTCGAGATCCTTACAAACTTGCCAGCTGCTCCTAACCAGCCATAATCCGGCTGCCAAAGCCGACCGGACGGTGGGAAGGGTGGCGAGCAGGTCAGCCGACTCGGTCCACCGCGTCGGCGATGCCCGGAACCTGGCCAACTGGAAGGGCAAGCACAGTTGCCTCGATCGCCCGCTGAGGCCCTCCGGCGCGCCCCTTCGTTCGAAACCGTGCAGTCCTGACAGCTTCCGTCTTGCTCCCCGCGTTGCTCCCCCGCGTGATGGCCGTTCGATAATGGCCGCTGAACTGCTCGAAGTCTCAGGTCAGTTCTGGTGGTTGCCTGCCTTGCAACAGGGACGCCCAATAGGCGCTCAACAGGGGCGCGGCTACTCGGCAGCGCCCCTGCTGAGCTGGGGAAACTTTGTCGAACGACGCCCGTTTTTAGCTGCAGCCGCTGGTGGAGCCACAGCCCTCGCAGACGTAGCAGCTGCCGGCCGGGCGCATCTTCGAGCCGCAGGTCAGGCACAGCGGAGCGTCGGCTACCCTGCCCTGCTGCGACTCGATGAGCTCGGTCGTGCTGGCCGGCGCGCCAGGGGCCGGGACGGCTGGAACCGGTGGCAGCTCGGCCGTTTGCGGGCGGGCTGGCCGGGCGCGTTCCACCGCCGCGGACTGTGCCAGCTCCTCCGGATCCAGGTCGTCGGCCGATCCGGCCGACTCTTCCCCGTTGAGCTGTGCCGTACGCTCGTCGGTGGTGAGGATCCCTAGCTCAGTGCGCTCCTCGTAGGGCAGATAATCCAGCGCCAGTCGGCGGAAGATGTAATCCATCACGGAGCTGGACATCCTGATGTCCGGGTCGTCGGTGATGCCCGCGGGCTCGAACCGCATGTTCGTAAACTTCCGCACGTACGACTCGAGGGGTATGCCGTACTGCAGGCCCACCGAGATGGCTATCGAGAAGGCATCCATCACACCGGCCAGTGTCGAGCCCTGCTTGCCGAGCTTGAGGAACACCTCGCCGATGCCGTCGTCCGGATAACTCGACGCCGTCATGTATCCCTCGGAGCCCGCCACCGAGAACCTCGTGACCGTCGCGGACCGCTGCTTGGGTAGCCGCCGCCGCACTGGCCGGACCTCGTGCGGTGACGTCGGCGCGGGTGCCTCCTCGGTCTTCTTCTTCGCGACCGACAGCGGCTGGCCGACCTTGCAGTTGTCCCGGTAGATCGCGAGTGCCTTCAGGCCGAGAGTCCAGCCTTCGAAGTAGATCTTCTCGATGTCCTCGACCGTCGCGCTCTCCGGCATGTTGACAGTCTTCGAGACAGAACCGCTGAGCAAGGGCTGGACCGCCGCGAGCATGCGCACGTGGCCCATCGGGCTGATCGCCCTCTCGCCCATCGCGCAGTCGAACACCTCGTAGTGCTCGGGCCGCAGGACCGGAGCGTTGACGACGTGACCGTGCTCGCTGATGTACTCGACGATCGCCTCGATCTGCTCGGCCTGATAGCCGAGGTTCTTGAGGGCGCGTGGCACCGTCTGGTTGACGATCTGCATCGAACCGCCACCGACCAGCTTCTTGAACTTGACCAATGCGAGGTCCGGTTCAATGCCAGTCGTGTCGCAATCCATCATAAGTCCGATTGTTCCTGTCGGCGCCAATAGTGAGGCTTGGGAGTTTCGGTAGCCGTTTTTCTCACCCAGCGCAAGGCACTGCTGCCAGGCCTTGTTGGCGGCCGAGAGGACAGGCGTGTCGATACGTCCCAGCGGGCGAATTGACGCGCTCGCCGTCGCGTGCTTGGCCATGACGCGCTTGTGCGCTGATGCGTTCCGCGCGTAGCCGTCGTACGGCCCGGTTATCGCCGCCAGCTCGGTGGAGCGCCGGTACGCGACACCGGTCATGAGCGACGTGATGGCGGCAGCGATGGCCCGCCCGCCTTCGGAGTCGTAGGCGTGTCCGGTCGCCATGAGCAGCGCACCGAGGTTCGCGTACCCGATGCCGAGTTGGCGGAAGGCACGCGTAACAGTCGTGATCTTCTCGGTTGGGAAGTCCGCGAAGCAGATCGAGATGTCCATCGCGGTGATGACGAGCTCGGTGAGCCGCTCGAACTTCTCCACGTCGAACGTGTCGTCGTCGCGCAGGAACTTCAGCAGGTTGATGCTGGCCAGGTTGCACGACGAGTTATCCAGGTGCACAAACTCACTGCACGGGTTACTTGCGGTGATACGTCCGGATTCTGGGCAGGTATGCCAGTCGTTGATGGTGCCGTCGTACTGAATACCGGGGTCCGCGCACTCCCACGCCGCTTGCGCTATCTTGCGGAACAGATCCTTGGCGTTGACCTGGGCGATCGGCTCGCCAGTCGTGCGGGCGGCGAGCTCGAAGGTCTTGCCCGACTCCACCGCGCGCATGAACTCGTCGGAGACACGGACCGAGTTATTGGCGTTCTGGTACTGAACGCTGTAGATGTCCTTACCGCCGAGGTCCATGTCGAAGCCCGCATCGCGGAGGACCCGCACCTTCGCTTCCTCGCGCGCCTTGGTCTCGATGAACTCCTCGATGTCAGGGTGATCCACGTCGAGGACGACCATTTTCGCTGCCCGCCGGGTCGCGCCGCCGGACTTGATAGTCCCGGCCGACGCGTCGGCTCCGCGCATGAACGAAACAGGACCACTGGCCGTACCACCGGAGGTCAGCAGCTCCTTGCTGGAGCGAATCCGGGACAGGTTGACGCCAGCGCCCGACCCGCCCTTGAAGATCAGACCTTCCTCCTTGTACCAGTCCAGGATGGAGTCCATCGTGTCGTCGACGGCGAGGATGAAGCAGTTGTGGACACGCACGTTGCCCGAGAGATACTCGCCGCTTTCGGTCTGGATGTCGTAGACATCCATAGCTCCGAGCTTCTCGATCTTGCTGATGTCCAGTAGCGACCGGTCCGACCCGCCGACCTCCGGGTGGACGTGCAGCAGGTGGTCGCCTGGGCGCAGGAAACCGGCCACCGTGAACTCGCCGGCTTCCAGGTCGGCGGCTCGCCAGACGAGATGGTCGGCGGTCACGTCAAGCACGTTGCCCGCGGTGGTGTGCAGACGCAGCACGTCCTTGACGCCGTTGGCCTTGGTCGCCACGATCCGCGTAATCCCGTGCGCGTCATAGACCTTCGTGCCGACCGCCTCGTCCTCGGCGAGCTTACCGATGGGCACCAGGCCGACCGGCGTGCTCACGAGCGCGTCGTACGGCTGGCACGCCGAGACTTGCTGGGCCGATGTGGTGCCGACGTTGAACCAGACCGGGGAGTTGAAGCTGAACATCTGGTGGATCAGCGCGTATGTGAGCTCGTGCTCGAAGATCTCGGCATCCTGCTCGGTCGCGAAATAGCCGTGCTCGCGGCCGGCCGCGCCGTAGGTCCCGACGACCCGGTCGACAAGCTGCTTGAGGCTCCACTCGCGCTGCGGTGTGCCGAGCGCGCCGCGGAAGTACTTGGTCGTCACGATGTTCGCCGCGTTGACCGACCAGAAGTCCGGGAACTCGACGCCGCGCTGCTCGAAGTTGACCGAGCCGTCGCGCCAGTTCGTCATCAGCACGTCGCGGCGCTCCCAGGTCACCTCGTCATAGGGGTGGACGCCGTCGCGGGTAAGGATCCGGCGCAGGGTCAGCCCCTTGGCTCGCTTGCTGCGGCCCTGCGACGCTGCCCCGCTCGTCGTCTCGGTCATCTGCCCTCTCCCCCTTCGCGGGTCCTGTCAGGACCCGGTAGCTGGGCCGCGAGGCCCGCTAGCCAATAGGTGACTTCCAGCGATCTAGCTCTGTCTGCGGCGCCGTCTCGTTCCTGGTCAGGTGCCGGCGCCCGGAGGTCGGCGGCGCGCCGACTCCGGACCAGCACCCGCCTCGCCAGTGATCAGCTCGACGTCTTCAGCGCCCCAGTCGTCCAGGTGCGCCGAGCGGAGCGCGGCGATCTCTTCCTCGAAGTCCGCCACCGACTCGAACCCGCGGTACACCGAGGCGAATCGGAGGTAGGCAACCTCGTCCAGATCGCGCAGCGGCCCCAGGATGGCGAGGCCGATCTCCTGCGACGGGATCTCGCCGCTGCCACGGCTCCTGATCACGTCCTCCACCTGCTGGGCCAGCAGCGCAAGCTGATCCTCGCTGACAGGCCTGCCCTGGCAGGCGCGGCGAACGCCGCGAACGATCTTGTCCCGGTTGAATGGCTCGGTGGCGCCACTGCGCTTGGCGACAGTCAGGATGACCGTCTCCTGCGTGGTGAATCGGCGACCGCAGGCCGGGCACGCCCGGCGACGGCGGATCGCGACGCCGTCGTCGGCCGTCCGGCTATCGATGACGCGGGTGTCCTGATGCCTGCAGTACGGGCAGTACATGCGATCACCTCCCGTCACACCGATGTGGCATCCACGTGAGCCCAATGCTCCGTGAGCACAAGTTATAGGAAAATTACACGCCTGCAACTACTAGATATTGTGGTCCACCCGGCCGCGGTTGGCAAATTGCCGTCCGTAGCCGCGAAGCCGCAGGTAGACGGCACGCCGGCGGACAAGCAGCGGCGAAAATTCGCGGACCCGCCGGCGTGTCGTGCGGGCCGGGCACCGAGCCAGCTCGGTCACCGCGGAACCCACAGCAGCTGACCCGCAGCGAGGTCAGCGTTGGTCATCCCGTTCGCGGCCATGATCTGCTGCACGACCAGGAGCGGATTAGCCGTGGGCTCGGCGGCCGAGGCAATCGACCACAGCGTCTGGCCGGAGCGCACGACGATCTCGTGCATGCCCTGATGGCCCGCGCCTGGCCCACCGGGACTGGCCGCCTGAGCGCCGCCCGCTGCGGCCAGGGCGATCACAAGTCCGAGAGCGGCGATCACGGTCACGACGAGGGTGGCGACCACCATCCTCCCCCGCCGGGTCAGTCGCAGCGGGGCCGGCCAGGGCGCCGCGTGCGGCCGCGGCGAGATCACGGCCGATGGGAGGAGAACCGGGTCCGCGAGCGGTGCGCGCGCCGCCTTCTGAATCGAACTAGAGCGCGGCTCGACCCGGTCGGCGCCCGGCCCGGCCGCCCCGCTCACCTCTGCTGTCTCGGGCTGCCGGACGAGCCGGAGTGCCCCCCGAGCCGACTGCTGTACAGGCATGTCTGGCGCCGCAGGCTCTGGTCCGTCGACGACCGCCGCCTCGATCGCGCGCAGTGCGCTCATCCCAGCCCTCCATCTACGAATGACAGTTCGATAGTACCTCTGTTCTATCGCATTCTCGTTCGATCGAACGGGTATACGGTAGTGTCTTATCGCGGGGGTACGACATTTTTACGGCGCGTCGAACAGATGTTTGAGATCCTGGCTAGAAACCATTAACGTCTGCTTCGGGGACGGCTCGCTCGGCCGCAGTGGCTCGGTCGACACGGCCGTCCGTATCGAACCGAACCGGAGGTCTGAGATGAGCGATGCGACCAGCGATGACGGGGCACGCCGGGCCTCGGCAACCGACACCAGGCTGACTGACACCGATTCCGGGCTGGCCGGTCGTCCGCGCGGCAAGCCAGGACGCCGACCTAAGGGCAGCGTGCCCGCTGTCGTGACTGACGTCCCGGACAAGCCGGATCCCGGTCACGTGCTGACCTGGCGGCAGCGCAAGGTCCTGCAGGTCATCCGGGATTCGGTGCAGCGCCGGGGATATCCGCCGTCGATGCGCGAGATCGGCGAGGCTGTCGGCCTGACGAGCACCTCAAGCGTCTCGTATCAGTTGTCGACGCTGCAGGCGAAGGGCTACCTGCGCCGCGACGCCGGCCGACCGCGCACCGTGGAAGTACGCCTTCCTGGCCACCCCGCGGTGCGGCCCGAGCCAGGCCCCGAGGACGACTCGCCGATGGACATCGCGTCGCAGGAGGCCGCCTACGTGCCTCTTGTCGGCCGGATCGCGGCAGGCGGCCCGATCCTCGCCGAGGAGTCAATCGAGGACATCTTCCCGCTGCCCAGGCAGATCGTCGGCGAGGGCACCCTGTTCCTGCTCAAGGTTGTCGGCGACTCGATGATCAATGCCGCGATCGCGGACGGGGACTGGGTCGTCGTGCGCCAGCAGCCGGTCGCGGAGAACGGCGACATCGTCGCGGCGATGCTGGAAGGCGAGGCGACCGTCAAGACGTTCAAGCGCGCCGCTGAGCACATTTGGCTAATGCCGCATAACCCTGCGTACACGCCTATTCCCGGCGACCATGCGGAGATTCTCGGCAAGGTCGTGGCGGTGCTGCGGCGGGTCTGAGAAGTGCGCGTCAACCATTCAGGGAACGGGCCCGCCCGGCGCTTCAGCCCCTCGCAGGCCGGCCGCCGAAGCTAGCCGGTCTGCGAGGGGCCGTCGCGGGTCGACGCGATTAGGCCGACACGATGTTCACCAGCTTCGGCGCCCGGACGATCACCGTGCGGATACCGCGTCCCGCCAGTGCCCGCTCGGCCGGAGCACTCGCCAGAGCGCGCGCGCGCAGTTCGTCCGGTCCGATCGAGACCGGCACGTCGAGCCTGTCCCGGACCTTGCCGTCAACCTGGACGACGCAGGTAACCGTCTCCTGGACCAAGAGCGCCGGGTCGGCGATCGGCCAGCCCGCCCGGGCGACCGACGGCTCGTGCCCGAGGATCTCCCAGCACTCCTCGGCCGTGTATGGCGCGAACAGCGACAGCATCACCGCCAGCGTTTCCGCGGCCTCGCGGACCGCAGGGTCACCGGCGCCGGGACCGGAGTCGATCGTCCGGCGGGCGGCGCT
>JASHSZ010000034.1 GCA_030040815.1 Streptosporangiaceae bacterium | reverse complement strand
GCGCCGCCAACTGCCGCGTGGGGACGCGAATGAACGCGTGGTCGCGGCCGACCGGACGGTCAAACGACGGTCGAACGATCAAGAGCCGGGTCGCCATTCCTTGGCGATCCGGCCCTGACCTGCACTTACCTGGTAGCGGGGGCGGGACTTGAACCCGCGACCTCTGGGAAATGAGCCGCGCGACGCACGGTGAGCGGGTGCCCTCGACCAACGAGCTGTCCGACTTCTGCCGGATCAACCCGGCCGCCACCGGCAAGACCATATGGGTCGACCCAGATCTGCTCGGCAGCGGCCAGGGCACGTTCGACATGCAACCGCAGGTGGCCAACGGCCGCGTCTACCCGTCCAGCGCCATCGGAACCGGCCAGGCGGCGGTCATCTCCGCCTCCAGGGCGGTCTCCAGCACCGTCTTGGTCAGCCCCGGACAGTAACCCGCCCGGCCCTACTAGTTCCACGCCCTCAGCGCGGGCCCGCTCCACCAGGTCACGGGCGAGTTATTCCTGATCGATCGCAGCTGGCATGGGCTCGGTGATCTCGGTCATAACCGGTCCTTCCCGCCAAGCCCGAAGGCTCGGCGGGTCGGGCCAATTACACCCTTACGCGGACAGTCCCGTATCTTGCGGGCGCGGCGCGGATACGGCCCAGAGGCACCGTGACGTTCATGTTGATCGGCCAGTGCTGCGGCTGGTTCCGAACATCTCGTCGAGGGTGACGGGGTCCAGGCCGCGGGCGGTTACGACCTCGGCGAGCTGGGGGAAGATCCCGGTGACCTCTGGGTAGTTCGCATGGCCGAGCATGACCACGCCGGGTTGGAGGTATTGCCTGGCCAGGGCGAGAATTTCCATGGGCCTGATCGGGGTGGAGTCGCCGTAGCTGCCGTTCCACATCAGCACATTGGTGTATCCGATGGAGGCGGCAAGCTCGTCGGTGCGCTCGTCATGGGCGCCGTAGGGCGGCCGCCACCAGGGGCGGGCAGTGATTCCGTAGGTCTGCTCGATCCACTCCTCATTCTGTTCGAGCTGGGCGGTGACCTGGGAGTCGCTGAGATCAGTGAGCCACCAGTGGTTGAAGGTGTGATTGCCGATCTGGACCTGCCTGGCTTCGATCAATGGCCTGAGGATGGTGGCCAGCGGAGTCCAGATTTCGCTGTAGCAGCCGTTTGGGTTGAAGGTGATGTGGATACCGGTGGCCTGGGCTAGGTCAGCGTAGGCCTGAGCGCACTCAGCGCAGAAACCGTCGTCGATGGTGATGGCAACCTGTCTCGCTCCCACTGCTGCGGGTGGCCCCTGCCAGAAGACCTGTGATGGCCCCGGCGCCGGTGGGGGGATCGGAGGCAGTGTCGGCGGGCTCGTGGTCGATGTGGCGGCGGGATGCAGGCCCCGGTGCACCCGACTGGCAGCAGCGGTGGAAGCACTCTTGGGCTTGACGTCGACGACATTGTGGGAGTTGCTGTCGCAGCCGACGAGAACGCTGGCGACACCGACCCCCAGGAGGCCGAGAAGTGCGCGGCGGTCGATGCCTAGGCAGTGCGGGCAGGTCATGACGTCGTGGCTCCAGTGCTGGACGAGACGGTCGGCCGCGAGCCAGACCGCATCTACGGCGGGTTCTTCCCATTACTCGGGAACACACGCCGCACCAAGGCCTACGAACTCGCGCGTCACATCAGCTTCCCGTGCCTGGTGATCCGCGTCGGGGATCTCTACCGCGTGTCGACCGCCGACCTGTTGCGGCTGCTGGGCACGAGCCCAGAAGAGCTGCAGACGCCACCAACGGCCGCGTAGGGACGCACAGAACACGTGATCACGTCCGCTCGGACGGTCAAACGACGGTCGAACGATCAAGAGCCAGGTCGCCATTCTTTGGCGATCCGGCCCTGACCTGCACTTACCTGGTAGCGGGGGCGGGATTTGAACCCGCGACCTCTGGGTTATGAGCCGGACGACGGCTGTCTACCGCGTGTCGGCGGGCCTCCCTTTGCCTCGCTGACGTCGGATGATGCGCCTAGGACTGCTTGCCGCGTCGCAGCGCGTCTCACCCGTTCGGCCGGCTTTCGGTCCGTCGCGTTTACAAATCCGTTTACAGCGGCCGGACCAAAGCACCAGCTTTGGAAGGTCGGGGGTGCAGAATCGGCCTACCAGGAGCAATGTTCCTGCTGGCCTTCGGCGCCGAGTTCGCGTGAGTGACCGCTGCTATCCGCCGAGTCTTCGTGCACATATGGCCCCATGTATGGGCCGGCTCGAGGCCAAGTGACCTTGGTCTGCCGAGCCGCCGCGTCCAGCCGCATTAGCAGCTCGGATCGTGGCCGTCCAGATCGGTTCAAGCTGGACCGACGTCCTTGATCGGTCCGCCCTGGACCAGACTGCACGGCGGCGACTGCAACCCAAACTGCAACCCGACGACGCCTTCCTGCGCCAATCGCACGCATACCGGCTGGCTGCCGACTGCGAGGGCCATCATGGGTGCGTGCCCGATCTCATCGTTGTCAGTGGCCCACCGGGGGCGGGGAAGACGACCATGGCGAGAGCCCTATCGCGGCTCTTCAACCCCAGCGCCCTGGTCCCCGGAGACCAGTTCTTCGCGTTCATCGACCAGGGCTACATC
>JASHSZ010000241.1 GCA_030040815.1 Streptosporangiaceae bacterium | reverse complement strand
CGCGACCGGCCGAGCAGCGAGCAACCGCCACCTCCCAGCTCCCCGGCGGAGCAGCGGCTTCTTGATCAGCTCGTCGACGCGTTCGAGCGCAGCGACGTGTCGGGGATCGTCTCGCTCATGACCGAGGATGTCTGGGTGCGGATGCCGCCGGTGCCGCTGGAGTACCAGGGCCGGGATCTCGCGGGCCGGTTCTTCTCCACCGTCGCCTTCCGGGAAGGCCGCCGCTACCGCCTCATCCCGGCGCGGGCCAACGGACAGCCGGCGTTCGGGGTGTACCTTCAGGACCCGGCCTCGGACGTCGCCCGCGTCCTCGGCCTGTTCGTCATCACCCTGGCCGGCGACAAGGTGAGCGCGATCACCCGCTTCGACAACAGCGTCATCGCCCGCTTCGGGCTCCCCCGCACGCTGCCACGGTGACGCCAGGCTGGTCGCAGCGGTTGACCGGGTTCACGGCCGCGGGCCAGCCCGCCGCACACAGCAGGAACTGGGCGGGCCCTGCCGAGCGGACCGCCCTGTCAGCGGCGCCAGGCCAGCACGCCGGCGGGATGGACGAGGCAGATGGTCTGCGCGGCCCATTTTTGCGAGCTGGGGGCGTCAGCAGGAGTGAGCACGTCGATGAACTGCGGGCACGATCACCAGTTGCCGTCGGCCGCCCGTGTCCATCGGCCGCCCGCCGTTCGACTTGGAGCCAGGCCGGCTAAGGAAGGTCATGCGTTACGCAATGTTGGTCTGCGCCGGTGAGCGCACGGAAGTCAGCGACGAGGAGCGGGCACGCCGGGAGGCGGCGTTCACCCGGTTCCTGGGCGAGATGCGCGAGCGCGGTGTGCTGCACGCCGGGGAGTGGCTGCGTGGTGCCGAGACGGCCACCACCGTTCGGTGCTTTGACGGCGGCGACATCGTCATCGCCGACGGCCCGTTCGCCGAGACCAGCGAGCAGATCGTGGGCGTGTTCGTGGTGGACTGCAAGGATCTGGATGCGGCCATCGAGACAGCCGCCACGGTGCCGGCAGCTTGGCACGGCACGGTCGAGGTGAGGCCGGTATGGGCGACGTAGCGGCCGCCAACGGATGCCGGTCGGCGCCCGAGGGCGCTAACAGAGGCCGAGGGCGGGCCTTCCTGCGCGCGGCGTCGGGAGCCCTTATCGCTTCGTGCCAGATCGTTGCCGGGCGTGCCTGGCTGGCCGGAAGGGTCGTCCGCGTTTTCGGCGGGTACTACGCCGGCGCCGCGATGGCCCGGCTGGCGGGGCCGTCGGCTACCGCGTGCCGCAGATCGGCAAGCCAGGCTAGCGGCCAGGCATGCAAATCGAGTGCGGGCCCGCGCGGCTGTTAATCCCAGACAGCACCGGCGGTTGAGTTGAGCACGGCTCCGGTCACCATGCGCGCCGAGTCTGATGCGAGTAGCGCCGCGGCCCTGGCGGTGTCGGCCGTCGCTGGCGAGCGCTTTAGCATCGTGCTCTGGGCAAGCGAGTCGGTCATTTGCCTAGGGTCGGCGGCGCCGTTGGTCGCCTTCGCGAAGAGCTCGCCGGTCTCCTGGATGGTACGGGAGTCGGGATTGGCCGCGGTGCGCAGACAGACCACCCTGACGCCGGCGGGACCGAGCTCGATGGCCATGGTCCGGGTCAGGTTCTCGACCGCTCCAAAGGCAGCGCCGATGGCGGTTGTGCCTGTCAGGTGGGGCCGGGCCGGGCTGCCGGTCAGGAAGATTATCGCGCCGGATCCCTGCGTGAACATGTGGCGGGCGGCCGCGCGGGCGGTGATGTACTGCGACTGCAGCACAGTCTGGACCGGGACGCAGAACAGGCTCGCCGGAAGGTCGACAGCTGGCGTCCCGTTTGCGTACTCGGCCACGCGGGGACCGGTGGCGTTGAACTCGATGTCGACGCGCCCGGCCCGCGCCACGACCGAGTCGACGTAATCGCTGACCGCCGTCTCATCCAGTGCGTCAACGACGTCCGCCTGCGCGTGACCGCCCGCGTCTGCGATCTGCTTCGCGGTCCGCTCGACTGTCTCGGCGGTGCGGCCGGACAGGAACACGTAAGCGCCTTCGGAGGCGAACTGTCGCGCGACAGCGGCACCTATCGAGCCGCCGCCGCCGAAGACAAGGGCGACCTTGTCCTGCAGCATCGAGGATGTAGCCATCTTTCTGCTCCTTCTGGTGGACCGACGTTGGCTCTTCCCGCGTGATACGACACAGATTTGATGCCGAAGTGGGCGGCCGAACGCGAAGCATCGACCTGCGGTCGGTCTCACCTGAGCCTCTTTCGAGCTGCTCACTCAGGTGGCAGCCGTCGGGGTAGGCCGAATCGTGCGATGACGCTGTTGTCGAAGCGGGTTATCGCCCGGATCCGGTCGCCGGCCTGCGCCCTGGTGACAAGATCAGTGTCGACGAGAACCCTCCCATCCGGGTGCGATGGCCCCGTTCAGCTGTCCGACAACTGGTATAGACGCCGTGGCAGCCCGGAATCGGGCGCCCTGCCCACTTTCCCGGCTGCCCGCCGTCTACCTGTTTGACGGATCGCGTCAGCTAGCCGGAGAACCGAGGAGGCCGCAGGTGGGTAGATTCCTGTTCTCGTACCGAGTGCCCAAAGACCACCAGCCAGGGGCTTCCGGAAGTCAGCGCCATGAGGTCGGCAGCGTCTACATTGCTGCCCGCGCTGAGCTCGCGGACTGCGCCCGGCGACGGCCGGCGGAGCCGAAGGCGCAGGACGTGATCGCTGCTGGAAGCCTGACCGAGCAGGCCGTGTAGTGCATGCTCGCGGTCTAGCTCGTCGTCGCGGTAGGTGAGCACGAGCACTGCCGGCAGGCCCGGGATCCTTCGAATGAGGTAACGAAGCGCATCCAGCGTCGCCTCGTCGGCCCAGTGGATGTCTTCGATGACAAGAACCGTTGGATGCTGAGCCCAGCTAAGCTCGGCGCGCAGGGCCGTAAGCACCCGGTCCCGGTCGCTTCCGTCTGCGACGGCGCGGCTCAGTTCTGCCCCGACGCTTCCCGCCAAGTCGCGGAATGGCCCCAGGGTACGCGGGGTGGCCAAGTCATCGCACAGGCCCACGAACATCCGGCCTTCGGCAGGCAGGTGCGCGCGCAGCGCCTTCACCAGGCTCGACTTGCCAATGCCGGCCTCGCCCATGATGATCACGGCCGACCCGTGCCCGGCAGCCGCGGATTGCACGGCATCCGCGAGCGCCGACAGCTCGGCGTCGCGCTCAAGAACCCGGTCCCCCACACCGCAGATTGTAAAGGTGCAGTAAAGAACCCGATCGCCGATCTTCTGGGTGAAGAATCATCGGTCCGAGCTAGGCAAGTTAGCCGGGCGGGCGGCAGCCGAGCGTCCGCCGCACGCTGTGATGTGAACACCAGCAAAGCCACTGGCCGACTGCTCGACGAGTGAGCGATGCCTGCCTGGTTGATGTGACGCGAACGCCATATGGCACGATGCCGGGAATGACCAATGACACCGGTCGCGGTGTTGCCGTGCTCGCTGTCTTCCTGGCGGCGTGCTCGGGCTCAGCTGATGTCTTCGCGTTCGCTGGGCTGGGAAAAGCATTCGCGAGCATCGTGACCGGGAACGTAGTGGTCTTCGGCTACGGTTTGGCTACCGGTAATGCCGCGCTGTCCGAACCGACGGCCGCCGCGGTGGCCGGTTTCATCGCGGGCAGCATCGCCTGGGCCTGGCTGCTGCGCCGCCGCCAGATGGCACTGGCGCTACTGGTCAGTGAACTGGTCATCCTCCTGGTTGTCCTCGCGGGCTGGGTCGCCGTCGGCGGCCACCCGCACAGAATCCTTACGCTGATCCTGCTGGCGTTGGTCTCAGCGGCGTTCGGCGGGCAGAGCGTCTGGGCTCTGCGCATCCACCAGACGACGACCTATTTCACCGGGATGGTGACTAATGCCGTCAACGCGGCGGTAGATGGCTCGACCGACCGTCTCCGGACCGCGCTGCGCCAGTTCGGTGCTCTGCTCGCAGGCGCCATCTTGTCCGGCCTCGTACTGTGGGAGCTTCGACCAGCAGCGCCCGGCCTTCCGGTCCTCCTGCTCGGGGTCGCCATCATCGTGCATTTGCGGATACCCGCCACTGGGAGACATCGGTGATAGGGATGCCGCCGGCAAGCGCAGTAGAGGCAAACCGTTCGGGGTCCGCTCAATTGCTGAACTGATCTCGACTCAGGAACCGCGCGTCCCTGCGGGCCCTGTACAGGCTTACAGCCCAGGGCGCGGCTAGGCTAGCCACCGCAGATCATTAGAAGGAACGCCATGCCGCAGCTGAGTGCCGACCGGTATTTCGCGGAGATCGAGGCAGGCACAGCAGGGCTGGCCGAGATCCTGGGCGAGCACGACCAGAGTCTGCCGATCCCCACCTGCCCGGAATGGACACTGCGTCAGCTTGTTACGCACGTTGGCAGGGCGCACCGGTGGGCGGCCGAGATCACGCGTACGAGGTCTGACGCGTTCATTCCGTTCCGGGAGGTACCGGACGGCAAGCTGCCGGATGACCGCGCCGAGCAGCAGGTGTGGCTGCGGG
>JASHSZ010000240.1 GCA_030040815.1 Streptosporangiaceae bacterium | reverse complement strand
CACGGCGTGCGGATCTTCCGGGTCGACAATCCGCACACCAAGCCGCTGCCGTTCTGGCAGCGGCTGCTGGCCGACATCGCCCAGACCGACCCGGACGTGATCTTCCTGGCCGAGGCGTTCACCCGGCCGGCCATGATGCACACCCTGGCCAAGATCGGCTTCCACCAGTCGTATACGTACTTCACCTGGCGCAACTCCGCCGCGGAGCTGACCGAGTACGGTCAGGAGCTGGCCGGTCCGGCGGCCGCCTACATGCGCCCCAACTTCTTCGTCAATACCCCGGACATCCTCAGCGGCTATCTGCAGCACGCCGGGCTGACGGCATTCGCGGTGCGAGCCGTGCTCGCCGCCATGATGTCGCCGTCGTGGGGCGTCTACTCCGGCTACGAGCTGGGCGAGAACATCCCGCTCGTGCCTGGCAGCGAGGAGTACCTGGACTCGGAGAAGTACGGTTACCGGCCGCGCGACTGGGACCGAGCGGCCCAGCTCGGGCTCACCATCGCCCCGCTGCTGACCAAGCTGAACGCGATCAGGCAGGCCCATCCGGCCCTGCACTATCTGCGCAACCTGCGCTTCCACTACAGCGACCAGCCGGACATCCTCTGTTTCTCCAAGCACACGGGTCTCGAATTCGGCAATAAGCCCGACATAGTTCTTATCGTGGTAAACCTGGACACCGCCAATCCGCGCGAAGCTACTGTCTGGCTGGACACTGGCGCGCTCGGGCTGGACGCCGCGGCGGGCTTCGGCGTCACCGACGAACTGACCGGGCGGAGGTTCCGGTGGGGTCAGGGCAACTACGTCCGGCTCGATCCGGCGGTCGCCCCGGCGCATATCCTCGCCGTCACGCTGTGACGGCGCACGCGGCGACCGGCTCGGCGGGCATGGCCGCTCTGTCCGGTGTTGTTTAGTAGAAGGGAACGTGGCCGCCGGGGTCCTCGGCCGCGTGGCAGGCCAGTCGGGGGGCGATGACGCAAGCTGGCCGGCCGGGCAACACGAGAATTACCGGGCGAGGGAGCGGGATTGGAGCACGAGTCCGGGCACGCGGCTGAGCCAGCGGCGGTCGCTGAGGGTGCCCTGGGGCCGGAATTCCTGACCGGTGTGGCCGAGCCGGTCCCGGATTCGTTTTCGTTCGAGACCCCGCGAGATCCGCAGTGGTACAAGCGCGCGGTCTTTTACGAGGTGCTGATCCGCGGCTTCAGCGACTCCAACGGCGACGGCACCGGCGACCTCCGGGGCCTCGTCGAGCGGCTCGACTACCTGCAGTGGCTGGGCATCGACTGCATCTGGCTGCTGCCGATTTACGCCTCGCCGATGCGGGACGGCGGCTACGACATCGCGGATTTCACCGCGATCCTGCCGGAGTTCGGCACCATCGGCGACTTCGTCGAACTGGTGGAGCAGGCGCACAAGCGCGGCATCCGGGTGATCGCCGATCTGGTCATGAACCACACCAGCGATGAGCATCCGTGGTTCCAGGCATCCAGGTCGGATCCGGACGGCCCGTACGGCGACTTTTACGTGTGGTCCGACACCGACGACCGCTACCCCGAGGCGCGGGTGATCTTCGTCGACACCGAGCGGTCCAACTGGACCTTCGACGAGGTGCGCGGTCAGTACTACTGGCACCGGTTCTTCTCCCACCAGCCGGACCTGAACTACGAGAACCCGCTGGTGCAAGACGCCATGCTCGAGGTGCTGCGGTTCTGGCTCGACCTCGGGATCGACGGCTTCCGCCTGGACGCCGTGCCGTACCTCTACGAGCGCGAGGGCACCAACTGCGAGAACCTCAAGGAGACACACGAGTACCTGAAGCGGGTGCGGGCCGAGATCGACCGGCTCTACCCCGACCGGGTGCTGCTAGCCGAGGCCAACCAGTGGCCCGCCGACGTGGTCCAGTACTTCGGCGACCCGAGCGTCGGCGGCGACGAGTGCCACATGGCCTTCCACTTCCCGCTTATGCCCCGCATCTTCATGGCCGTCCGCCGGGAGCAGCGATACCCCATCTCAGAAATCCTGGCCCAGACGCCGCAGATTCCCTCCGGCTGCCAGTGGGGCATCTTCCTGCGCAACCACGACGAGCTGACGCTCGAGATGGTCACCGACGATGAGCGTGACTACATGTACGCCGAGTACGCGCGCGACCCGCGGATGAAGGCCAACATCGGCATCCGCCGCCGGCTAGCGCCGCTGCTTGACAACGACCGGGACCAGCTCCAGCTGTTCACCGCGCTGCTGCTGTCGCTGCCCGGCTCGCCGGTGCTCTACTACGGCGATGAGATCGGCATGGGCGACAACATCTGGCTCGGCGACAGGGACGGTGTCCGCACGCCCATGCAGTGGACGCCGGACCGGAACGCCGGTTTCTCCCGGTGCGACCCGCAGCGGCTGTACCTGCCGCTGAACATGGACCCGCTCTACGGCTACCAGGCGCTCAACGTCGAAGCGCAGGAACGCAGCCCCGGTTCGCTGCTCAGCTGGACCCGCCGCATGATCGACATCCGCAAGCGGCACCGGGTCTTCGCGCTCGGCGAGTACCACGAGCTCAACTCGTCCAACCCGAGCGTGCTGGCGTTCGTCCGGGAGTACCGCGCGTCTGACCCGGAGGGCGGCGCCGACCGGATGCTGTGCGTGAACAACCTCTCCCGCTTTCCGCAGCCCGTCGAGCTCGACCTCAGCAGGTTTGCCGGGTCGGTCCCGGTCGAGACGATGGGCGGCGTGGCGTTCCCGCCCATCGGGGAGCTCAGCTACCTGCTGACCCTGCCTGGCTACGCCTTCTACTGGCTGATGCTCAAGCCACCGGCCGACCACGGCCCCTGACCGGCGCCCGCGTTATCCGGGAGCGGGCGCCGCGACCGATGGAGACGGCACTCTGGTCTGATCCGGTCGAATGGGTCAGGACGACTGCTCCGGACCGTCCGGGTGGCGGAAGCCCGGAACTCGGCGCGATCTAGAGTAAGCGGATGCAGCCCCGGGCAGTAGGTGACCGTGCCTGACAGCGCTGCGCGGGCGGCCCGCCCGCTGGAGTCGGCACCGCTGACCGGGCCGGACGCCACGGCGGCGCTGCTGGACATGCTCGCGGGCTGGCTGCCGGGGCAGCGCTGGTTTCCCGGTCGAGACGACCGGCCGGCCGAGCTGGGACTGATCTCAGACATCACACTGCAGGCCGGCTACCCGGCGCTGCGCCACCTGATCGTCGAGGCGTCGCTGCGCTCGGGCCGCGCCGCCTTCCAGGTCCTGATTGGCTACCGGCCCGACCTGCCGCCGACGCTGGCTGACGCGATCATCGGCTCCATCGACGGGGTCGCCTGCTACGACGCGCTGCACGACCCTGAGCTGGCCGACGTCTTGCTGCACGCCATCGACGAGCAGCGGCTGGCGGGTCAGCTCAGGTTCGTCCGCGAGACCGGCGCGCCGTCGCTCGTCCGCGGCAGCCAGGCCGGCCGCGTACTCGGCGCGGAGCAGAGCAACACCAGCGTGGTGTTTGGCGACCACGCCATCCTCAAGATGCTCCGCCGGCTGTTCCCCGGCGCCAATCCCGATCTCGAGGTCGCCGACGCGCTCGCCCGGCTCGGCTCGAAGCAGGTGGCGGCGCCGTACGGCTGGATCGAGACCGATCTCGACAGCGAGCCGGTGCTGCTCGGCGTGCTGTCGCAGTTCCTGGCCGGCGCCAGCGACGGCTGGACGCTCGCGCTGGACAGCGTCCGCCAGCTGGCTGCTACCTGGGAGCATGCGAGCCGCGGGGAGCCGCCGGGGAGTACGCCATTCGCGGCCGAGGCGAGACTCCTTGGGCAGGCCACCGCCGAGCTGCACGCGGACCTGGCGCGGGCCTTCGGCAGCCGCGAGATGACCTCGGCCGAGCTGGCTGATCTCGCAGGCGCCATGAAGGCCAAGCTGTCCGACGCCCTCGACGTGGTGCCTGGCCTCGCCGACTTCGAGGCCAGGATCCGGGCCGCGTACGACGCGGTGACCAGGACGTCCGAGCCGGTCACCATGCAGCGCATCCACGGCGACTACCACCTGGGCCAGGTGCTGCGTGCCCCGCACGGCTGGGTGGCGCTGGACTTCGAGGGCGAGCCCGCCGTCCCGCTCGAGGTGCGCCGTGGCTTCGCGCCCGCCCTGCGGGACGTGGCCGGGATGCTCCGCTCGCTCGACTACGCGGCGCGGCACGAGCTGATCGGCGAGCCCGACAACCAGCGGCTGGCCACACTGGCGAGCGCCTGGGTAAGCCAGTGTCATGACGCGTTCTGCGCGGGCTACGCCGCAGCCGGCGGAGCCAACCCGGCCGTGCACCAGACCCTGCTGCGCGCGCTGACCCTCGAAAAGGCGGTCTACGAAGTGGTCTACGAGTACCGGCACCGGCCGTCCTGGCTCCCCATCCCGCTCAGTTTCGTGGCGGCGGCATGACCGCCGACACCCGGCACGTGGACCAGGTCAGCCACGCCGAGATCGACCGGCTGCTGGCCGGCCATCACTACGACCCGCACGCGATACTCGGCGGGCATCTGGGCCCGGACGGCGTCACGATCAGGGCGCTGCGCCCGCTTGCCGAGGCCGTCACCCTGGTGCTGCCGGGCGGCGGCCGGGTCCCGATGGAGCACATCCATCAGGGCGTATTCTCGGCCACCGTGCCGGGACACGTCGTGCCCGACTACCGCATCGCGGTGACCTACCCCGGCACCGGGGAGGTTGTCGGCGACGACCCCTACCGGCACCTGCCGACGCTCGGCGAGGTCGACCTGCACCTCATCGCCGAGGGCCGGCATGAGGAGCTGTGGAAGGTGCTCGGCGCGCGGGTGCGGCCGAACCTCGGCGGCACCTCGTTCGCGGTATGGGCGCCGAATGCCCGCGGCGTTCGGGTGATCGGCGACTTCAACCACTGGGACGGCCGCGCGCATCCGATGCGCTCGCTCGGCAGCTCCGGCGTCTGGGACCTGCTCATCCCGGGGGTCGGGGACGGCGCGGCCTACAAGTACGACATCTGCGGCCCGGACGGAACGTGGCACGGCAAGGCCGACCCGCTCGCAGCGTGGGCCGAGCGGCCGCCCGCCACCGCGTCGCGAGTCACCGAGTCGCGCTACCAGTGGGGCGACGCGCAGTGGCTGGCCGACCGGGCGGAGCGCGACCTGCACGCCAGCCCCATGAGCATCTACGAGGTGCACCTCGGCTCGTGGCGGCCGGGGCTGACCTATACGGAGCTGGCCAGTCAGCTCACCAGCTACGTCACCGAGTTGGGCTTCACGCACGTGGAGTTCCTCCCGGTCGCCGAGCACCCGTTCGGTGGCTCCTGGGGCTACCAGGTCACCTCGTACTACGCGCCGTCAGCCCGGTTCGGTAGCCCGGACGAGTTCCGCCACCTGGTCGACGCCCTGCACCAGGCGGGCATCGGGGTATTCCTGGACTGGGTGCCGGCGCATTTCCCGCGCGACGTCTGGGCACTGGCGCGGTTCGACGGCACGCCGTTGTACGAGCATGCCGACCCGCGGCGCGGCCAGCACCCCGACTGGGGCACGCTCATCTTTGACTTCGGCCGACCCGAGGTCAGGAACTTCCTGGTGGCCAACGCCATCTACTGGCTGGAAGAGTTCCACGCCGACGGGCTGCGCGTCGACGCGGTCGCCTCGATGCTCTACCTCGACTACTCCCGCAAGCCGGGCGAGTGGTCGCCCAACTCGCTGGGCGGCCGGGAAAACCTGGACGCGGTCTCGTTCCTCCGCGAGGTCAACGCCACCTGTTACAAACGGCAGCCCGGCATCGCGATGATCGCCGAGGAGTCCACCGCCTGGCCCGGCGTGACCAGGCCGGTGCACCTGGGCGGGCTCGGCTTCGGGTTCAAGTGGAACATGGGCTGGATGCACGACACGCTGAGCTACCTCAGCCGGGACCCGGTGCACCGCAGCTACCACCACGACGAGATCACCTTCTCGATGATCTACGCCTACAGCGAGAACTACATCCTGCCGCTGTCGCACGACGAGGT
>JASHSZ010000239.1 GCA_030040815.1 Streptosporangiaceae bacterium | reverse complement strand
ACGTCACTTGAGGCCACGCCGGATTCGATCATCGACGGCAGCAGGTCACGCAGCAGCATGAGCGTGCCAGTCCGGTTCCGGTTGTGCGCCTCGTCGCCCATCTGCACCATCTGGGCGAGGATCGCGGTCACGTCCACTGGCCCGTGCCGGCGCACCGCCGCGGCGAGCAGCGGGCCGAGCACGCTCGACATCCAGGTCAGCCGGTCCAGCACGTCGGTCGAGAACGCGCCGTACCGCAGCACCTTGCCCAGCCCTTCGTTGAGCGAGCAGTACGACTGCCGACCCGTCGCCGGGTCAGCCAGGACGAACAGCCACATCGACGGCGAGATGACCCCGGCCATCGGGCCCACCGCGCCCCGCGAATGGCACGGCGCGAGCGTGAACGCACCCCGCTCGGCCAGTTGCAAGGCCGCCTCGGGCGAGTCGGCTAGTCCCTCGAAAACCGCCGCACCCATGAGCGCCCCGCGGAGCGGCCCGGCCGCCCGCTCCCAGCTGACCGGCGGTCCGGCGTGCAGGAACTCACCGGGCCGCAGGTCCAGCGCGGTGCGCGCGGGCACGATGTCGACCAGGTGCGCTCGCACGGCCAGCATCCGCGCCGTCGCGAGCGCATTTGCCGCGCTTCGTCGGTGGTCGCTCAGCACCGGAACGAGGTCGTCCTCGGCCCCGGCCATCGGCGGTGCCCAGTCGACCCGGGTGACCCTGGCGGCCTGCTCCTGCGCGGCATCGGCCAGCAGCCGCAGCCCGGCGCTGATGAGGTGCGGCTCGCGCCGGAGCAGTTCGCTCATCTGACGCCTCCGGCCAGGTCGCAGGCGAACCGGGTGGCCGCCGCGTTGGACGCGAACACGTGTGCCCCGGCCGCGTGGAGCGCCGCTGCCTGCCGAGCCGGGTCCTGCGGGTCGGACGCCGCGCCGATCAGCGACACCACCACCGAAAGTTCCCCGCGGGCCCGCGCCGCCGCGATCGCCGGGCCGAGCTCCGCCGCCGGATCCGGATGCGCGGCGTGTCCGAGTACGACGTCGAGCAGGACAACAGTGGTATCCGGATCGGCTGCCTCGGCCGCCAGCCGCTCCAGCCGGAGCGCCTGGTCGATCACCGGATGCGCCCGGCCGACGGTCAGCTCATCGTCGCCGAAGTCGATCATGACATGCCGAGTTGCTGTCGTTCCGGCGGCAGGCGCGGGGGCCGTGAGCGCGCGCGGTGCGACCCGCAAGTCTGGCCGCAGCGGAATGTTCGACCAGATCGGGCCCAGCCGCTCGGTCGCGATGACCATGGCCTCGTCGCACAGCGTGCCGCCGGCGAACAGGCCGCGCAGTGCGCCCGCTGGCTGAACCGGCGCGGTCCGACCAGGCCAGCTGGGCCAGTCCGGCACGGCCAGGCCCAGCGTGCGCAGCGCGGTCTCGGTGGCTGCGGTCAGGTCTGGCTGACCGGGTCCGATCAACGCGAGCTGAACCGGTGTGGTCAGGCGGTCGGCGAGCTCGCGGAGCTGGGCCGCCACCTCCGGGGCCGGCGGCTTGGACACCACGACGATCAGCTCGGTGCCCGGGTCGGCGTCCAGCATGGTGAGCGCGGCGCGGGCCGAGCGACCGCCGACCGCGGCGGACAGGTCGCGGCCGCCGACGCCGACCGCGGCGCTGACCCCGGCACCCGCGTAGTCGAGCAGGCACAGCACCTGCTGTGCACCGGTACCCGACGCAGCAACGAGCCCGACCGGCCCGGCGGCGAGCGTGTGCGAGAAGCCGAGTCCGATGCCGCCGACGATGGCGGTGCCGCAGTCCGGGCCCATCACGATCAGGTCGCGCTGCGCCGCGATGTCCTTGAGCATGACCTCCTGCTCGACCGGCACGTTGTCGGAGAAGATCATCACGTCGCAGCCGGCGTCGAGCGCGTCCATCGCCTCGGCGAACGCGTACCGGCCGGGCACGGAGATCAGCGCGAGTCCGGGCCCGCTCGCCCGCGCCGCGGTCGCCGTCGTGCGCGGCGCGGGCGCCTGCAGCGCATCGTGCCGGTCAGCTGGCCGGGCAGAAAGGGCCGCGTCGACGGCGGCGAGCGCGCCCGACAGCGCGGTGTCATCGCTGGCCCGGACGGCGATCAGCAGGTGGTCAGCCTGGACCTCCGGCGGCAGCCGGAAGCCCATCGCCAGCAGCAGGTCAAGGTTCGGCTCGGTCGCCATGGCGACCAGCGCTGCCTGCACCCCGTCTGCCTGCCGTACGTCCGCGCTGACCCGCATGAGCGTGACGGAGTCGGCGTAGGCACCGGGCCTGGCCTCGACGTGCTCGGCGGTCACGCGGCCCGCCCTGCCTGCCGGTTCATCGCAAGGTCCGCCGCGAGCACCAGGCCCACGGCTAGCGCGGCGCCGGAGCTGTGGCCGACGGACAGCAGCCGGCTCACGGCCCGTGAGGCTTGTCGGTGCAGCGCGCTGTCGGCCGCAGTCGCCAGACCCGCGGCGGGCGGGGCGCCGGAACTGTGGTCGACGGACAGCAGGCGGCTGACCGCATGTCCGGCTCGCTGGCACTTGTGCCGGGGCCGACTGGTCAGCACCGCGGCGACCGCGGCTAGTTCGTCGATGCACTCGCCGCGCCCGGCGTGCCAGAGCAGCGCCGCCGACAGAGACGTCGTGCGAGCGGGCGCCAGGATCGCGATCGCGTGCCGCAGGGCGGCCGCGTCGAGGCCGAAGGCGGCGGCGCCTGTCAGGTACCCGGCCAGCACGTCGTCGCCGCTGGGCGTGAGCCCGGGGCCACTGCCGAGTAGGCTCGCCGCTGCGGCGACGCTCGCGTCGTGATCGCCGACCGCCGCACCGAGAACCGCACGCAGCGGGCGGTCAGTACCAGGATCGACCCCACCTTCGGACCATGGGTGTCCGGCTGCTACTGCTGCGGCGATAGTAACGGGACACCCATCGGCGTGTCGGCGCGGGTTGTAGCGCCTGAGCGCGGCGCGCACGGCCGCGAGCGCGCTGGCCGTCACCGCGCCGCGAGCCGGCCGGGCCGGATCCCACTCCCGGACCGCGCGCATTTCCACCGGGCCTGCCGGGCCCGTCCAGCGCACCGCGTGCTCGCCGACCAGGAAGCCGGCCGAGCGAGCAGCGAGCGAGGTGAAGGGCAGCTCCGCGCTTGTGGCGGGAACCACCAGCCCGCACGGCAACCGCACCGCGTCATGGCAGAGCACGGCGAGCGCGCCGGGCGGCTCGCAGATCCGCAGGTAGAGCCCGCCACGGGTGATGCCAAGACACGCGGCCGGCCGCGGCGGCCCGGCGAGAACGGACCGCAACGCGCTGCTCGCCGCTGCCAGGCATCTCATCGTGCCATCCAGTAGCAGAAGATGATTTCCGTTGCGCCTCCGGCAGCGTACCGTCGCGATA
>JASHSZ010000033.1 GCA_030040815.1 Streptosporangiaceae bacterium | reverse complement strand
GCCTACACCTACGCCAGCCGCAGCCTCGGCAAGGAAGCCGGTTTCATGGCCGGCTGGCTGTACTTCTTCGGATTCATCTGCTTCGTGCCGATGACCATGTCGGGCGTCGGCTACCTGGCCGCCAACCTGCTCGGCCTGAGTCCCAAGCTGTGGATCTTGTTCTTCGTCCTGGGCATGGGCCTGTACCTGGTGCTATCCATCATCCGCATCAAGGTGACGACGCGCGTGCAGCTCATCGTCGGGATCATCACCGTTGCGGTCATCGTGCTCATCGATCTGGTCACGACGGCCAAGGGCGGCAGTCACGGCCAGGCACTGAGCGCGTTCAGCTTCAGCCACACCAATTCCGGCGGCTTCGACGGCGTCTTCTACGGCATCATCTTCGGGGTCACCTCATACATCGGCTTCGAGACCTCTGCCGACTTCGGCGAGGAGACCGCGCATCCGCGCCGTAACATCCCGGTCGCGGTGATCGTCGCAACGTTGTTCGCGATCGTCCTGTACCTGTGGACGACCTACTCGATCACGATCGGCTACGGCGTCAACAACGGCGTCAAGATGGGTAATGACCCCGTCGCCCTCAAGACGACCGCGACGGCCTTCGTCGGATCGTGGCTCGGCACGCTGGCCGAGATCGGCGGTATGTGCGCAGCGTTCATCGTTTGCGTCGCCTGCGCGACGGCCGCCTCCCGCACGCTGTTCGCGATGGGACGCGAAGGCGTCCTGCCCCGGGCGTTCGGCCAGACCCACCCGAGGTACAAGACCCCCGTCAACGCCACCGTTGCGGTCACCGTGCTCGCGATCGTGATGGCGCTCGTGATGGGCTATCCGCTGTCCGACAGCGCCTTCGGCCAGCCGCTATCCAACTACTACTTCTGGGCCACCGTCGGCACGCTGCTGGTCATCGTCGTCTATATCATGATCTGCCTCGGCGGCATGGCGTACTTCTGGAACACCCGCGCGACCAGGAACTGGAACCCGCTCGTGCACGTCGGCATCCCGGTCGTCGGCGCGATCGTCTTCGGCGCCGCGCTGTACGGGTCCATCCATCCCGCCCCGCCTGGCATTCTCAAGTGGACCCCGTACGTGGCCGTCGTCTGGCTCGTCCTCGGCATCGGCGCTCTGCTGTGGCTGCGGTCGACTCGGCCCGACCAGGTCGCTCAGATCGGCTCGATCCTCGGCGAGGAGGGTGGCGCCGAGGCCGCCGTTCTCGATACCGCCTGATAGGTGGGGCTAGCGCGGAGCCCAGCCGGGTTGGCCCACCGGTCTTCCATCATCATCGCACGTATGTTCGAATATTGCTGTGTACATAGTTTGGCCGGACTGGTGGATATACCCTAAGCACTGCCCGCACGGACATGTCTGGCGGCCAGGAACCGTCACCGTGTCGTGGGTGGTGTGCGGGTGCGCTGCGGACGGCAAGGGTGGTCATCTCCGCGTGAGCTGCCGCGCCGACGGCTGCCCGAGCGTCTGGTACCAGCCCGCTCACAACGCCGGCGCGGAGGTGACAGGGCGTCCAGGCAGCTAACGCGCTAGGAATCGACGGGTCTGTCAGACTACGGCCATGCTGACGACGGTTGTCGATCATCCGCTGGTCGCGCACAAGCTGACCGCGCTGCGCGACGTACACACCGCCTCGCCGGAGTTCCGGCGGCTCGCCGACGAGCTCTCGACGCTGCTGGGCTACGAAGCCACCCGGACCATCAGGGTTGCGCCGCGCCAGGTCCAGACGCCGCTTGGCACCGCGGAGGGTGTGGAGCTAGCCACTCCAGTCCCGCTGATCGTGCCGATCCTGCGAGCCGGCATCGGCATGCTCGACGCGCTCGCTCGGCTGCTGCCGGAGGCCGACATCGGCTTCGTCGGCCTCATCAGAGACGAGGAGACGCTAGTCGCGTCCACGTATGCAACCCGGCTGCCGGCCGACCTCGCCGGGCGCGCCGCCTTCGTCCTGGATCCCATGCTGGCAACCGGCGGCTCGCTGGAAACCGCGGTCACGATGCTGCTGGACCGGGGCGCGGGGAGGGTGACGGCCGTCTGCCTGCTGGCCGCCCCGGAAGGGCTGGCCCGGCTCGATGCCGCGTTCCCATCCGGCTCCCGGCCGGTGCACGTCGTGACCGCCTGCGTGGATGCCCGGCTCAACGACAAGGGCTACATCCTCCCCGGCCTGGGCGACGCCGGGGACCGGCTCTTCGGCGTCATCTGACCACAGGCCATCGGGGCGACGTAGGCTGCCAGCGTGAACGAGCCGCGCGCCGACTCGGTTGCGGCGCGGCTCCGGACTCTGCGCGGCAACCTGGGGCTCAGCCAGGAACAGCTGGCCCGGCGCCTCGGCGTGTCGTTCGCCACCGTGAACCGGTGGGAGTCAGGCCGGACGAGGGTGTCGGACCGAGCCCTGGCCGCGCTCGCCCAGCTCGAGGCGGACGCGGCGACACCGCGCGCCGGGACCGACGGCACCAGCACCCTGCCGCTTTCGCAGTCCGCCTTCATCGGCCGGGACAGTGAGCTGGCCGAGCTGGCCCGGCTGATCGCCCAGTCCCGGCTGGTCCTGCTGACCGGCGCGGCCGGCGCGGGAAAAACCCGGCTGGCCATCGAGGTACTCCAGCGCAACTATGCCGACGCCGTGTTCGTGCCGCTAGACCGAATGGTGAAATCCTCCGCGCTGCTGACGGCACTGGCGTTCCGGCTGCGCGTGGCCGACCAGCCGGGCATACCGCTGATTGATTCGGTGCGCGCTGCGCTGCGGCAGGCACCTCGGCTGCTGCTGCTCGACGGGGCGGAGCGGATGGCGGCGGAAGTGGCCGAGCTGACCGGTGACCTGCTCGGCACGGTGCCGGGGCTACGGGTCGTCGTCACCAGCCGGGTCGTGCTCGGCATTCCCGGTGCGGTGTGCTGGACGGTGCCGCCGCTGGCGTGCCCATCGGTCGCCGCGGGCGTGTCGGACATCGTGGCGTCCGATGCCGTGCGGTTGTTCGTCACCCGAGCCAGCGAGCGAGTGCCCGGCTTCAGCACCACCGACGTTCCGCCGCACGCGATCGCCGAGCTCTGCCGCAGGCTCGACGGCCTGCCGCTCGCGATCGAGCTGATCGCTAGCTGGGTGGGCACCCTGTCGATCCCGGAGATCCTGCAGCAGCGCGCCATGCTGCTCGACTACGAAGCGGGTCAGCCCGGCGGCCGGCGGCTCGCCGACGTGCTGCAGGTGAGCTATGAGCTGCTTGGCGCCGAGCAGCAGCGCGGGCTGGTGATGCTCAGCGTGTTCCACAGCTCGTTCGGGGTCGGTGACATGCAGGCGGTGCTCGGGCTCGGCTCAGCCGCGGCCGCCGCGGCAACCGCGCGACAGCTGGTCGACTCGTCCTGGCTGGTCGTCACGAGGGACAGCGAGCAGAACACCTTCAGCATGCTGGAGACGATCCGGACGTTTGCCGCGCAGCGGCCGGAGCACGCCAGCGACCTGGCCACGGCCGGCGAGCGGCACGCCCGGCACTTCGGCGCCGTGGCCGCGGGCAGCGAGACAGGGCTTGTCGGTCCGGACGCGCCGAGCTGGCGGCGCCGCCTCGAGACCAGCGTCGTCGACCTGTACGCCGCGCTGACGTGGGCGGACGAGCATGACGAACTCGACCTCGGCCTGGACATGAGCGCGGCGCTCTGGCAGTGGTGGCTGGCCAGCGGCCGCCTCGCGCACGGCCGGAGCTGGGTGGCCAGGTTCCTCACCCGGGCAGACGCCCGGCACGACGAGCTGACCGGTCGAGCGCTGTGCTCGGCGGCGGTGCTTGCGGCCGAGAACGGCGACTATGCCGCGGCGATCCAGCACGCTGACCAAGCCCTGGCCATCTTCGGCCCGCTCGGCCTGACCTCGCGAATCGCCCTCGCCGCCACAGTGCTCGGGTCCGCGCATCGCTACCTCGGCGATCGCGCGGCCGCCCGGCGCAGCTTCCAGCAGACGCTGGATCTGCGCGCCGAGCTGGGGGACCGGCGCGGGATGTCGGTCGCGATGAACAACATGGCGCTAGTTGAGCTCGACGACGGTCACCTTGACCGGGCCAGGGAGCTGGTCGAGCAGGCACTGGTCATCAAGCGCGAACTGGGCGAGCAGCGGTCCATCGGCATCGGCCTGGTCAACCTGGCATACGCGCTGATCAGGACCGAGCAGTGGGACGCCGCCGACGCCGCGCTCGCCGAGGCTTCCGGGCTGACCGGCGGCGACCCGCAGCTCGTTGGCTACATCCGGAGCAACCAGGGGGCGGTGGCCGCACACCGCCGCGACTTCGGCGCCGCGGCCGAGCACTTCCGCGCCGCCATGGCCGCCGCGCGGGTCAGCGGTCACCCGCACGCCGGTGTCGAGGCAATGATCGGCCTGGGCCGGGTGTACCAGGAGACCGGCGACCACGACGAGGCCGTCCGGCAGATGCGGGCCGCGCAGGCGCTCGCCGCCAAGACCGGGAATCCGCATGTCATCGCCGAGGCGGCGGCCGCATTCGAGGAGTTGACTGGCGCCGCCGAGCGCACGCCACTGCCGGGCAACCTCACTGGCCGGCAGGCGGAGGTGCTGCAGCTGCTTGCCGCCGGGATGACCAACCGGCAGATCGCTGCCGAGCTGTGTCTGAGCACCGCCACCGTCGAGCGGCACCTGGCGACGATCTATCGCAACCTCCGGCTGAGCGGACGGGTCGAGGCCGCCAGGTTCGCCCTCGCCAACGGCCTCGCCGCCGAGCCCGCCCGGCCGGTCAGGTGACCAGCTGGCCCGGAGCCCGCGCCAAGCCCGTCTCGTAGGCGAGCACGACAGCCTGAACCCGATCGCGCAGACCGAGCTTCGCCAGGATCCTCGCGACGTGGGTCTTGACCGTTGCCTCGCTGAGCGTCAGCACCGCCGCAATCTCGGCATTGCTCATGCCGCGCGCGACCAGTCGCAGCACCTCGAGTTCCCGCGGTGTCAGCGCCGACAGGTCGGCACGGCTCAGCGCGGAACCGTCCGGGCCCGCCGCGGCGGCCATCCGCGGCGCGAACGCCTCGACGAGGCGCCGGGTAATCGACGGAGCGAGCAGCGCGTCGCCGGTGCGAACGAGCTGGACGGCGGCGATCAGATGCTCCGGCGTCACGTCCTTGAGCAAGAACCCGCTGGCTCCCGCGGCCAGCGCCGCGTACACATACTCGTCGAGGTCGAACGTGGTCAGGATGATGATCCGGATGCCAGCGGCGGCCTCACCCGCAGCCAGGATGCGCTCGGTCGCCTCGATGCCGTCGACCTGTGGCATCCGGATGTCCATGAGCACCACATCCGGCCGGTGCTCGAGCACGGCCGCGACCGCCTGCTCGCCGTCGGCCGCCTCCGCCACCACGTCGATTCCGGCAGTCTTCAGGATGAGCCGGAAACCGGCTCTGACCAGCGCCTGGTCGTCGGCGATGAGTACCTTCATGCGGCGACGCCCACCGGCATCACCGCGCGGACCTGCCAGCCGCCGCCAGGCCGCGGCCCGGCGTCCAGCTCGCCGCCGTACAGCGACAGTCGTTCCTGCAGGCCGAGCAGCCCGCGCCCAGGCAGATCGGTACCAGCCCGCATTGCCGGCCCGCCGGTATTGCTGACGGTGATCACCAGATTCTCACTCCAGTGCACCAGGACCGAGGTTGCGGCCCGGCCCGCGTGCCGCAGCACGTTCGTGAGCGCTTCCTGCACGACCCGGTAGGCGGCCAGATCCGCGCCGGGTGGCAGCGGCCGCGGCGTGCCCTGGACATCCAGATCCACCGACAGGCCGGCCGCGGAGACCCGGCTGATGAGCTGTTCCAGTTCGCCGAGTCCCGGCTGCGGACGGAGCGCGGCGTGGTCACCGGGCGGGCTCAGCAGGCCGAGCAGGTTCCGCAGTTCGGCGATTGCGGTGCGGCCGCTCGCCTCCACGGCGCGCAGCGCGTCGGTGGCCTCGTCGGGCGAGCTGGAGACCGCCAGCCGCGCCGCGCCTGCCTGCACCACCATCACGCTCACGCTGTGCGTGACCACGTCGTGCAGTTCGCCGGCGATCCGGGTCCGCTCGGCCTCGATCGCCCGCACGGTGGCGGCCTCGTATTCCTCCGTCGTGCGACGCAGCCGGGCGGTCGAGTCGGTGAGCCGCCGCCTCAGCTCGCGGATGCCGAGAGCCGCGGCCACCGCCGGGGCGATCGCGAGCAGCGCGGTGAGCCGGTCGGGGAAGCGCGGCAGCGTGTTGCCGAACGTGGCGGTGACGGCCAGCGTGACGACGGCCACGACGCCGACGGCGAGATAGCGGTGCCGACTGTGCGCGACGGCGCTGTAGGCGGCGAACACTGCCGTGGCGAACGCGATCGACGGCATCGGCACCTGGTCAACAATCAACTGCACGTGCGTTAGCAGGCGGGTCACGGCCTCCGGAGCAGGCCGTACCGGGACAAGGCGCGCACCGCCCAGTACGCCAGGATCGCTGAACCTGATCCAGCTGATTGCCCCGATGATCGCGAGCATCGCCGAGATCGGGTACAGCCGCCGCGCGACGAGCGGCAGCGCGGTCAGCGCCGCAGCGACCAGCGCCAGCGGACCCAGGAGCGCCACAACCTGGTAGGTATGAGTTCCGGAACCGTTGGGTAAGGTCAGCTCTCCGGTGTGATTCAGTACCTCGAAGACGGCGAAGGCCGCCGCGCCCACCGCGAGAGCGGCGTCCAGGGCGAGCGCCCAGCCTGACGGCGAGCGCCGCGGTTCAGCCCGCAGCAGGGCGGCGAGCAACCCGCCAGGTCGTCTGGCCATGCGTCCATTGTCCTCGGCGCACGGGCCAGCGGCCATCCGTCGCGATAGCGACCCGGCCTACATCCCTGGGATGACAGACATCAGCCAACTGCGGTAGCCGAATTCGGCTGTACAGCCGACGCGGCCAGGGCGCACCGGTGGTTACGGTCGTCCCATGGACACGCTAGTTCAGCTGGAGAACGTGACGAAGCGCTATGACAGCGGCGCGGCTCCTGCCGTCGATGACGTCAGCCTGGCCGTCGAGGCTGGCGAGGCGGTCGCGATCATGGGGCCGTCCGGCAGCGGCAAGTCGACTCTGCTCAACCTCATTGCCGGGATGGACCGGCCGACTAGCGGCTCGGTCCGGGTCGGGGACGAACGCGTGGACATGCTCAGCGAGACCGCGGTGGCCCGGTTCCG
>JASHSZ010000238.1 GCA_030040815.1 Streptosporangiaceae bacterium | reverse complement strand
GCAGTGTGCGCGACGCCGTTGACGTCGGGCGGGAAAGACTCTGTCACATAAGTAATCCGCACGTTCCACACGCTCCGGTAACGGATGCCCGTGGCGGGCGACACGCCATGACAACGCAGCGAACTGTGGGTGACATCTCGACGATCTGGCCTGGGCCGGACCGCCGACGGTTCGTTCCGCGCCCGATGGGGACGCCGGGGAGCCAACCACGACACTCTTCGGGCGTATCACACCTTCGCTTCCTTTGACTGACGTAGCCCGGATCGGTGGGCTAGGTCAGCGCAGCAGCAGCCGGGCGGCCAGCTCGAGGTGCGCCGTGACATCGTCGGCCGACGCCCGCCTGGTCACCCACGCGACCAGGTTGGACAGCCAAACATCGCCGATAATACGCGCGATGGCCCGCTCGTCAGCGGTCGGCTCGCCGTCGTGCATGGCCCCGGTGAGCATGCCCTCCATGAGCCTGGCGACGGTGTTGACCTCGGTGGCGGCGCTTGGGTCGGCGAACATGAAGGCGCGCGTCATGGCCTCGATCAGCAGCGGCTCGCGCTGCATGGACCGGGTAACCCAGGAGAGCACGTACAGCACGCGGTCGGACGGCGTGTCGCCCGGGAGGGGCGACCGGCCCAGTCGCTCCTCGGCCCGCTCGAACTCCCGCGCCAGCCCCGATACGAGCAGGTGGATCTTGGAGGGAAAGTAGCGATATAGCGTGCCCAGCGCCACGTCCGCGCGGTCGGCGACGGCGCGCATCTGCACTGCTTCGTAGCCACCCTTCGAGGCGAGCGTGAGCGTCGCGTCGAGGATCCGCTTGCGCCGCTCACGCTGGGCGGCTGAACCTAGGTCGGTCGCAGGCCCGGATGGGGTCAGTTCGGCACCGGCAGTGGTACGAGTTCTCGGCGCTGCCATGGTGACCTTTCGTCCGCACAAGGGCCCGGTCCCAGCTGTAACGTGTTCAAAGGTGAACAGCGTAGCCGGGGCATGTCAACCAGAGGGCTCTGACCTGTGGTTTCGGCTCGCGCGCGGCAACGGTAACTCAGCTCTTAAACGCGATAACAGAAACCTGTTCTAGCTCTACCGGACGCGACCAGACCTGAGACCTTGACCGCCGGGTGCCTGCCGTTAGGTCTCCCGGCGCGCTAGTCACGGGCGCTGAGCACGCAGAACTCGTTGTCCTCGGGGTCGACCATGACCACCCAGCTGACCTTTCCCGGGCCCTGGCCGATGTCGACGCGCCGGGCCCCGAGGGCTTCCAGGCGGCGCACCTCGGCCTCCTGGCCCGGGTCCGGCGACGGCGCCAAGTCGATGTGCAGGCGGTTCTTCACCACCTTGCCCTCCGGCACAGACACGAAAATGAGCCCCGGTCCGCGCTCAGTCCTGGGGATGTCACGAGCCGGGTCGAGCGCGTGCGGTGGAACCACGACGACTTCGTTGGCGGCCTCATAGGCGACCTTCCAGTCGAGCGCCGCCGCCCACCAGCGGCTCTGCGCTGCGACATCACGGCAGTCGACGACGACGGAGTACCAGCGGATGCTCATGGATGCGACGGTAGCCCGATTGCGGTGCCAGTCACCCTGCGCCGGCTAATCTTCCGCGCACCCGCTAGAACGTGTTCTAATTTTGACTGGCCGCCGGGAGGAGGACACGTTGCCGATCGCGCTGACCGCCGAGCAGCTTGCGCTCCAGGCATCGATCCGCGAGTGGGCCAAGCGAATCGGCGCGATCGGGGTGGTGCGCAGCCAGGAGCCGCCGGACGCCGCCGCAGCGCAGCAGGCGAGCAGCCCGCTCGCTTCCGGTTCTGCAGCCGAGCGCTGGGCCAGCCTTGCCGAGCTCGGCGTCTTCGGCGTGGGTGTTCCGGTCGCGTCCGGCGGGACCGGCGGCAGCTCGGCTGACCTCGCGGCGGTGCTGATGCAGCTCACCGACTCGCTGGTGCCGGGACCGGTGCTGCCGACACTGCTGGCCGCCCTGCTGCTCGGCCGGATCGCGTCCGAGCATCACGCGCTGGCCGCGGGCGTGTGCGCCATCGCGGCTGGGCAGATCTCCGTGGCCGTCGCCCTGACGCCCGGCGCCGTCGCCGCGCAAGCCGGGGCCGACGGCTCGGTCCGGCTGACCGGTCATACGGGCCCGCTACTCGGCGGCGGCAGCACCAGTCACCTGCTCGTGGGCGCCACGGCTGGCAGCCGCAGTGTCTGGTGCCTGGTGCGCGCCGACGAGCCGGGCGTGCGCGTTACGCCGGTGCCGGCCGCCGACTTCTCCCGCTCGCTGGCTGAGGTCACGCTCGCTGACGTCGTAGCCGGCCCGGCCGACGTGCTGCCCCTCGCGACGACGGATCACGTGCGTGACCTCGCCGCAGCGCTGTTCGCGGCCGAAGCGGCCGCGGTGGCGGGCTGGTGCACGCGCACCGCGGCCAAGTACGCCGCGTTCCGACAGCAGTTCGGCCGCCCCATCGGCGCCTTCCAGGCCGTCAAGCACCTGTGCGCGAGCATGGCCTGCCGCGCAGAGTCCGCGGCGGTGCTCGCCTGGGACGCGGTCCGCGCGGTCGACGACGGGCCTGCCGGGCTGGCGCTGCCCGCGGCGGCCGCCGCCGCGTTCTGCCTGGACGCGGGCGTCGAGGTGGCCAAGGACTGCGTGCAGGTGCTCGGGGGCATCGGCTTCACCTGGGAGCACGACGCGCACTTGTACCTGCGCCGGGCCATCGCGCTTCGTCAGCTGCTTGGCGGGGCCGGAGCGTGGCGGGACCGGGCCGCTGAGCTGGCTACCTCGGGTGCCCGCAGGCAGCTCACCCTGGACGGCGCGCCGGACGACGACGGCGCGGCCGCAGTCCGGGCCGCGGCCCGGCAGACCGCAGCCCGAATCGCTGGGCTGCCAGTGGCCGCGCAGCGGATCGCGCTTGCCGAGTCCGGCTACGCGGCGCCGGCCTGGCCGCCGC
>JASHSZ010000237.1 GCA_030040815.1 Streptosporangiaceae bacterium | reverse complement strand
TGCGAGCCGTCGTCGACCGTGATGACCTCGAGGTCGGCGAGCGACTGAGCGGCGATCGACGCGAGGCACTCACCGAGCACATCGGCGTTGTTGTGAAATGGAACGACAACGCTGATCCGTGGCATTCTGTCCCCAGTCGCTCACGGCCGGTAGCGTGGCACGGGCGCGGCGCGTTGGAGCGCAGAGCCATCTCGCGAACCGGACTTCCCCCGTTGACCGCCGATCCTAGCTGGTTACCCCCTCGGGGCTTACTCGCCCTTCCAGACCGGCGGGCGCTTCTCGGCGAAGGCCATCGCACCCTCCCGGGCATCTGCCGACATGAACACCGGCGTGATGATCTCGCCCTGTCGCTGGAATGCCTCGGCGGACGGCCAGTCGGCGGACTCGATGATGACGCGCTTCGTCGCGGCCAGCGCGAGCGGGCCCCCCAGGGCGACGCGGGTGGCCAGCTTCTTCGCCGCGTCGAGCGCCTGCCCGGCCGGTACCAGCTGGTTGACCAGGCCGGCCTGCTGTAGCCGGGACGCGGGGAAGTGCTCGCCAGTCAGCGCGATCTCCATAGCGAGATGGTAGGGAATCCGCCTGGGCAGCCGGAGCAGCCCGCCCGCGCCGGCCACCAGGCTGCGGCGCACCTCGGGCAGCCCGAACCGGGCCTCCTCGCTCGCGACAACCAGGTCGCAGGCGAGCACCAGCTCGAACCCGCCCGCCAGCGCGTACCCCTCGACCGCGGCGATGACGGGCTTGACGGGCGGGCGCTGCACGATCCCGCCGAAGCCACGGTCCCCGAAGGCGGGCGAGTCGCCCGACAGGAAGCCCTTCAGGTCCATCCCCGCGCTGAACGTCCCGCCAGCTCCGGTGAGGATCAGGACCTGGACGTCCTTGCTGGCGTCCGCCTCATCGACGGCCTCGGCAATCCCCCTGGCCACCTCGCCGTTGACGGCGTTCCTGGCCTCGGGCCGGTTGATGGTGATGACAGCGACGCCGTCGCTGACGTCGGTCAGAACTGCCGACATGGGCCACCCTTCTGTACTAGTCGCGCTCGGGGTACTTCGGCTGGAAAGATAGCAGGCAGGCCAGCGCGAGTACCCGGCCGCTGTCGGCACGCCTCAGCTCTCAGCTTCCGCGCAGCCGCCTCGTCAGCCGCCGGCTGACGCCCCAAGTGAGGCTGACCAGACTAGAACGCTTGACCGCGGCCTCAAGCCCGTCCAGTCGCTGTCCCTGGAGCCTCAGGATCCGGTTCGTCTCCCGCAGCGTGTCGCGGAGACGGTCGTTCTCATGCCTGACGAAGCTGGTGAGGTAGAGCAGTTCGCCGAGACCGTGCTCCCGGGCGTAGGAACGCAGGGCCTCGTCGCGCAGCAGGTGGTCGATGCGCCGATGCTCGGCGTCGCTGGCGATCATGCTGTTCGCGAGCGCATCCTCGGCCTCGCGGCGCTGATGCCAGAACGCCAGCGGCTCCCCGTCGATGAAGCCGAGTCCGTGCGCCGTCTGCGCGAGGCGGAGCCAGAACTCCCAGTCTCCGACTGCGGCGAGGTCCTCGCGGAAGTACCCGATCTCATCGTGCACCGACCGGCGGTACAGCACCGAGATGGGAACGGTTCTGTTATGCAGCAGCATGTCGCTCAGAGTGAACGCGCGGACGTCGGGGCAGAAGATCTGCCGGCCTAGCTCGGTAACCTCTGCGCCCGCCACGTGCTCCCAGACGATCTCGGTCCGCACGGCCACTGCGGCGTCGGAATTTGCCTCGAGGTATGCGGCCGTGCGGGTGAGGAATTCCGGGTGCCAGGTGTCGTCGTCGTCGTGGATGGCCAGGTATGCCGAGTCGCTGGCCTTGACCCCCTGGTTGGACGCCGCCTCCATTCCTCGCGAGACTTCGTTGCGGAGCACGGTTACCCGCCCGGTGAGCTTGGCCTCGTGCGCGCTCAGGGCCCTGGCGACCGGAGCTGGGTCGCCTCCGTCGTCAACCACGACCAGGTGCCAATCCGCGAACGTCTGGGAGCAGACGCTGGAGACGGCACGGCTGAGCAGTAGCGGGCGGTCCCTGGTGCGCATGATGACCGCCACCGATGGTGCCATCGCTTCCCCTGACCGGCTCGTAGTCCATCCGCACACTAGCGGACGATGAGCCGTTTCAGCTCGCCTATCGGCCCGGCGGAGTCCTCGTCAACCCCGCAGGTGACGGGGCAGCGGGCTGCGCGACGATTATTGCGCCGTTCAGCGCGACCAGGCTATTTCGGCTGGAACCGGATGCCGCCGTCGAAGCGAATGACCTCGGCGTTCATGTAGTCGTTCTCGATCAGCGCGCGGACCAGGTGGGCGAACTCTGCTGCGGTCCCGAGCCGCTTGGGGAACACGACCGGGGCGGCGAGCTTGGCCTTGAATTCCTCGCTCGCCGGGCCGCTGCCGTAGATGGGCGTGTCGATAACGCCGGGGCAGATGGTGTTCACCCGGACGCCGATGACAGCGAGGTCCCTGGCCGCGGGCACCGTCATGCCGATGATGCCGCCCTTGGATGCCGAGTAGGCCAGCTGGCCCGTCTGGCCCTCGAGGCCGGCGATCGACGCGGTGTTGATGACGACGCCGCGGGCGCCGTCAGCGTCGGCTGGCTCCGTCCTCGCGATCGCGGCGGCGCCGATGCTCATGAGGTTGAACGTGCCGATCAGGTTGACGTCGATAACCTTTCCGAACGCCGCCCGGTCGTGCGGCTGGCCGTGGCGGTCGACGGTCCGCTGCGCCCAGCCGATCCCGGCGCAGCTGATCACGAAGCGCAGCGGCTGGCCGGCCGAGGCGGCTGTGTCGACCGCCGCGCGGACCGAGTCAGCGTCGCTGACGTCAGTCCTGGCGAAGAAGCCGCCGACTTCGTCGGCGAGTGCCTTGCCTAGTTGCTCGTTGAGGTCAGCGACAGTGACCCGCGCGCCAGCCGCGGCCAGCGCGCGGACGGTTGCCGCGCCGAGGCCGCTGGCCCCGCCGGACACGATTGCAGCGGTTCCGTTGATTTCCATGCGCGGAGCATACTTCGGCACTCTTCGCTCGGACCGAACCGGGTTCGGTTTGTGCGCGGAGAATCCGAGACGGCATGGGTTGCCCAGAAAGGTTTTACGCGGAGTAATACCAATCAGTAACTTACCGCGAGTCGCTTTGTTGTGATGCCGGTCACTACGTTCCGGCTGGTGCCTGCGTGACCGGTCGCGGCAGGACCAGGTCCAGGCAATTCTGGGCCGGGCTATTGCCGATCATCGCCGGGCGGAACTCCTGCTCATTCCGCTGCCGATGAACAGCATGGGTTTGATCCTGCACATCGGCGTCGGCGGCGTATCCGGCATCCTGCATCGGCGCGGTCTTGATCGTGGCCGGGCTGCCCCTCCCGA